>CANJNY010000051.1 GCA_947475715.1 Prolixibacteraceae bacterium | reverse complement strand
GGGCCCCCCCCCCCCCCCCCCCCCCCCCCCCCCTGCTCTCTTATCTAAATAATTGTCATTCTGAGCGAAACGAAGTGGAGCGAAGAATCTTTTAATATATTGCCACTTCCCCTGACATTTATACTTGAACTCAATTCCAACCCCCTAAATCCGATATTTATGCTCATCAAACGAATAAAAGCCAAAAATTTCAAGACCTACCTCAATCTTGATCTGGATATTTCTGTCGATCAGGATAATCCCATAATCCTGATCGGGGGAGTAAACGGAGGTGGAAAGACCACCCTTTTTGAGTCCATTTATGGCGCGTTGTATGGATTACAAATAACCTCTGCCCGACATTTCAAGGAGTTGCTTAATGCGGGAGCTTCAGCTACAGGGGAAGAGAAAATTGAACTGGAACTACACTTCTCGGGCAAGGTTCTCAACGAAGAACAACAATATGTGTTAACCCGTACCTATCTGATCAACCCCTCGGGCCATCCGGTTGAAAGCGTCCGCCTAAATATGAATGGGACCATATTCCTGTACGGGAGTGCCACCCCTCCGGCTCAAAGGGCAGAGCAGGAAGCTCAGCTAAATAAAATCATTAAAGCCAATCTGCCGCAGGAACTGAGCCGCTATTTCCTGTTCGATGCCATGGAAGCGGGAAACCTGTTGAAGGAAGATCAGTTAAACAGGGTAATCAAAGAGAATATTGAGAACGTTATGGGCTTCAACAAATATATGCAGCTGGCCAAATCTTCCGAAAGTTTGTACCAGGTTTATACCGCACAACGTTTATCATTAGCAAATGAAAAGAGGGAATATCTTGATCTGGTTGAACTAAAAAAGAAGAAAGCAACAGATTTAAAAGCAGTTGAAAACGACCTTCAGGATGCCCTGCACTATTCAGTCTCCGGTAAAGAGTTGTACGACAACCTGAAGAATGGATTAAACCAGGAATCCACGATAAAGAGTAAAATAGATCAGACTAAAAATCAGATTGAATCCATTCAAAAGAAGGAAGAACTTTTCAGAAATGACCTGGATAATTTCGTTAAGGAAATAGAAATCAATATCTGTCTTCCAAAACTAATCGAAGCGATCAAGTCAGAAATAGGCTTAATCCTCAAAATAAAAAACGAGAAACAGCAGCAAAATAATGCAAACATAAATCCCGATCAGGTTGAAGCGATCAGCAGATCAGTGATCCAATATCTGGCTGAAAATAAGCTGTTAATAAAGGAAATTGGTCTTTCCGAAATTGTGGATTATGTCATCGCTCAAAACAGCAACTCAAATCAACCAGACAGTTACGAATTTCTAGACTTTTCAGAAGTTAAGGTACTGGAGGATTTATTGAACCAAAAAACTGTCAATGTCTTTCCCGTACTCAATCAACAGCAGGTAGAGCTGAATTTGTCGTTAAATCAGGTTCCGGCATTAGAGGTGCAGATTGAACAAATGAAAGCCCAAATAACAGGCCGGGATTATTCGCTATTAAAAGCCTACGAGGATAATGAATCCAACATCAAAAAATATGAATTTCTTAGTAATGAGATTTCGGGTGAGATAACCAAAGTCTCCAAAAAGCTTCATCAATATGATATTCAAATCAGTCAGGAACCCGATCCAAAATATGATACTCTTGGCAAATTAAAAGCCTTCTTTGAAGATGTTGCCAATAAACTGTTAAAGGTTAAAAAACAGCAGATCGAGTCAAGAATGAAACATGATCTGAATATCAATCTAACCGCCTACCGGGATGTGATCGACCGGGTTGAATTATCTGAAAATCTGGCTAATCTTACTTTTAAGATTTTTCACACTTCAGGAAATGAGGTTTATCTGAATCAATTGAATACTGCCTCCAAGCAGATCGTTGTTCAGGTCCTGCTGAAATCATTGCACGAATTTGGTGATTACGATCCTCCGGTGATGATCGATACCGTTATGGGGGTTCTGGATGAAACCAGTCGGGCAACGGTACTGGAAAATTATTTTCCTGAATTGTCACATCAGACTATCCTGTTGAGTTCGGATAGCGAAATCAGGCCAGGGAGTGATTTTGAGAAAATTGAACCTTTTATTTCAAAGGCCTATACCCTTCTTAGGGATAGAGAAAAGCAGCTTACTGAAATTATTCCGGGTTATTTTGGCAAAACTTTAAACAACTAAACAATGAGTATAATCAATTTGCAAAACATCCGTCAGTCTGAAGGATTAATGGAAGAACTGCAGGAGGTCCGGACAAAAATCGAACAGCGTATCAATCTCGAAAGGTATTCCAATAGCCAGAAAGTGGTAGTTATCAATGGGAATAAAATCATGCGTATTTGCTTACTTGCAGGTTTATCGAGTAAAGAACACCGTGATCTCGAAACAATTGAGCAAATGCAAATGTCTAAGACCAGTAATCGTATTTTCGAAACGCTATTTACACTGCACAATTTAGGGACCGTTTATTCTGCAATGCTCAAATTACGCTATCAGGGATTAGCTATTGACTGGGAAAATGCGGGTATAAAAAGCAAAATTATCAATGCCGAAATTATCCGCGGAAGTAAAATACTGGTCAATGACGCTGTTTTAGACCAATGGTTGCTGAATACTGTAAATCCGGGAGGTTCCACAAAAGCAGGCAGAATACCAGCCTTAAATCTGAATATTGGCGCCTACGAAGACAATATTCCGGCCATGCTTAACCTCAATGGGAAGGAAATAACCAATACACAAATACTTGTAGCCGGAACCACGGGATCGGGAAAATCTAATTTATTGGCGGTATTGCTCAATGAAATCAGGACATTATCGATTGAAAGTCAATATCCTGTCAACTTTCTCCTCTTCGATTACAAGGGTGAATTCTCTGATCCGGCAAACAATAGCTGGCTCAATCTGTTTGAAGTTGATCGGACTGCCATCCTTGATCCTATTGCATCTCCCCTCCCATTTAATCCGTTTAAAGAGTTTATCGGGAAAGCGCAAAATGAAATCAATCTCTATTCAACTGAACTGGCAACAGCCATTTGCGCCATCGATAATGCCCGGATGAGCGCGAATATGAGCAACCGCCTGTCGGAAGCCATCATCAATTCGTACAAACGGACACAAAATAAGGGTGTCACCTTTGACCTGATCCTGAAGGAATATATCGCGATTCAACCGGAAAAGGAGAAAGATAAAGACGATAGCATTAAATCGGTATTAAAACAGTTAATCCGGACTAACCTGTTTGCCAAAGAGGATCAGATTGATTTGATCAGGGATAGCTATATTGTAAAAATGGATGGGTTTCCCAAGGATGGTCCCATCGCAAAAGCAATCGTTTATTTCATCGTTTCAAAACTGAATACCATTTACGAAAAATTACCGAAACAGGCCATTGACGAGGATTGTGTTGAACTACGACACTTTACTATTATCGACGAAGCACATTACATGCTGGGCTTTGACAACAAGCCACTTCGCGACCTGATTGCCATCGGACGAAATAAGGGATTAAGCATAATCCTGGCAACCCAGAATATGGATAGTTACAAAAGTGAATATTTCGATTTTTATGCCAATGCGCAGTATCCGCTAATCATGAAACAGCAATCGATCAACGACGGAGTCATTCGGGACCTGTTTGGCGTTTCCGGAAATGAATTTCAGGAGATCAAACAGGCCATCTCAGGTTTACAAAAGGGTGAACTGATCATTAAAAACCCAACAGCCATCGCATTGGGAATGGGCAAGAGATACAAGAAAATAAAGGTGAGTCACTTGATTTAACCTGATTAATTCATAATGATAATAGGAAGATGTCGCATGTATTTTTAATTGCCTGCGACGAAAAAAATTATTAGGCAATCTATGTAGATATGCAACTAACAATAGTTACATTAGTTAGACAATTACAAATTGATGGGGACAAAAGAAAAACTGACTGAAAGGTTTAAAGCAGGTTTTGGAATTTCCAACATATAATAATCTCATTTAATACATAATTTATGGGAGCCTTAAAATATAAAGGTTATTCAGGTACAGTTATATACAGCGAAGAGGACAACTGTTTGTTCGGCAAAGTAATTGGAATGAATAAGAACATTATTACCTATGAAGGCCAGACTGTAGCGGAATTAAAAGCTGATTTTGAAGCAGGAATTGACTTATACCTTGAAAGTTGCAAGGAGCGGGGCATCAAACCTCAGAAACCCTACAGCGGATCGCTGAATATAAGGATACCCTCCGAGGTGCACAGTCAATTGGCTCTAAAAGCGCAACTAACCGGACGATCTATTAATGCAATCATAAATGATCTGCTGAAAAATCAACAACTCTCAATTTAAATCATCCGCCGATAAATGCATTGGCGTTACTCTTATTTCAAGAGTTGCTTGTGGGTATAAGCGACCCCCACCTGACATTGCTTCAATGTCAGATATCTATGCGTGACCTCCACCTGCCATTGCTTCAGTGTAAGACACCATTGCGTGACCTCCACCTGACATTGCTACAGTGTAAGACACCTCCGCGATACCTCCACCTGACATTGCTTCAGCGTAAGACACCATTGCGTGACCTCCACCTGACATTGCTTCAGTGTCAACCTTCTCCGCGATACCGCCACCTGACATTGCTTCAGTGTAAGAGACCTCCGCGCGACCTTCGCAACACAAAGATTACCCTGAGGCAAATAAAATTCGCCTCACCCGAGTCCCGCGGTTTTCAACCGCCCTGATGATAACTAATTAAGAATAAACCAATTTAGTCCAGCTGATAACAAATAAGTTGCTGCAAATAACGGAGATATAACCGTCCATTGGCTATCACAGGAACCGTCCATGCAGGGTTTTGGACATCTTTAATTGCAGCTTTCAGCTCACCAATTTTCTTAAAACCCATAGGATCGGGAGCCACAAGAAACAGATTTCCCTTCAAATCCTGACAAATAAGATGCCCGTCGGCAAAGGTGGTTGTTCCCTGTCCGATACTCGTTGTACTCCACATCTCCTTACCCGTGGACAATTCAATGCACTTGAATTCACCTGAATTCCGGGCGCTTTCACCCGAATATCCATAAATATACCCATCAATAAGTATCGGATCGGAATGCTGAGCCTCCAGTACATTGTTTTTCCACAGCACCGAATATCCGTTTTTGGTAACTTTCAATGCTTCACAACCCATTTTGTAACCGGAGGTATGGAATATAATATCTTTATAAACTATCGGAGTTGTAGCATTCACGCCATAGGAAGTGGGCCACGGAACACTCCATAACTCTCTCCCATCCGTTGGATTCAGACACGACAACCCCTTACCATGGTAAATCAAAAGCTTCACCTCATCTTCAATTTTCATGGTGATGGCAGCAGCATAACCCACTTCCCCCTCCATCGACTTCCAGAGCAAATCCCCCGTTACTTTATCATACGCAATTACAAGTGCTTTCCCTCCACCCTGAACAATAACCTGATTATCAATTACAAGTGGTGAGGTTGAAAATCCCCATGAAGGTTCTGCACCGCCCTCATCTTTAACATTTTTTCGCCATATGAGTTTCCCGTCCAATAGTTGCCAGCAAACCAGGTCACCGCTGCGGCCAAAGGTATAAACCCGGTCATCCCGAATAAATGGTGTTGCACGCGAACCGGGTCCGTGACTGCTTTCGGCTATCGCTTCATAAGATCCTGACCAGATAAGCTTTCCGTTATCGGTATTAATGCAAAAAACCAGATCATTCGTTTTGTCCCTGCCGGGAACGATTAACCGGTTACCCTGAATAACCGGTGCAGACCATGAGGCAGTCGATTTGTCCTGACACAGATAACTCACCTGCCAGATTACATTCAGCCCCTTCGACCAGTCGGTTTTAATCCCCTTCGTGGCACTTTTCCCTTCAAAATCAGTGCCTCTCCAATTTGGCCAGTCAGCAATCCCCTTGGTAATTGGTGGAATAGCCGCCATTTTGGAAGGAATATTCTCCTGCTTGCCTGACAGGGGTTCACTTCCTGCGATAATTTTATAAACCTGATAACCGTAATAAACTCCAACAATCAATGCAAGTGAGACAATTACCAGGATAATCTTAACATATTTTTTCATATAAAACTGATTATAAGTCGTTTTAAATTAAAGGATTGACACATTGAAGTTATCAGATAAATTGAATTTTCTCGGTTCATAATAAAAAAAACTCATCTGACTTTGTAATTTGAAAGTATTCTAAGTAAAATTACTTATGAAGGGAATACAGTTGAGGAATTAAAAGCTGATTTTGAAGCAGGAATTGACTTATACCTTGAAAGTTGCAAGGAGCGGAGCATTAAGCCTCAGAAACCCTATAGCGGATCGCTGAATATAAGGATACCCTCCGAAGTGCACAGTCAATTGGCTCTAAAAGCACAACTGAACGGACGATCAATCAATGTCATTATTAATGATCTATTGAAAAATCAACAAATTCAAGCCTAATCCTGCGGAAAATCTTTGCATTGGCAATACTCAGTACCAAAAGGGCAATTTTTAGGTTCATAATCACAAAATGTAAAATTGGTTCTCCACCCTCCCGGCCAATGCTGACAACTCTCATCAAGGTATTCGCGCATTAATTCATAGCGACGCTTGGAGGGAAGTCCATCCGGAAATTCAGGTAAGAAGGAGTAAGCTCCCCACAACTCCTCAAACTCATCGGCCATCAATTTCAACTCTTCAGCGGTAAGCATTTCGGACAAGGGAAAAAGCTCCGTTTCTAATCCAAACCATTCAGACATTCTGCGATCGGGACTCGCCTCCAACTCATCCTGATAATCGGGGTCAAAAACCCCCTCAGGAACCTTTGAGACCGGTACGCGAAGCTTAGCTTCATGCATATCGGTAATTAATTGAGATAAATAATTTTGTAACATATCCTCCGATTTTTATATTGATTTATGAAATTCCAAGGAAAGATTAATCTTAAATCCTGAGTTTCTTAAGCCGTTCATGATATATTTTATTCAATGCTTTAAGTTACCGATTATTTCTGATGAATGTGTGAATATTTAGAGTTTTAAATTTCATAAGCTTGGAGGAAAATCCGTCTGAGATGTCAGTCTTTCCGAAAAAAGATGAACCGGTTATTATCATTAGCCTCAAACCATAAACCATCAAAAAATGCTGGACAATAATTGCTTAAAAAGTAAATTATTATTTACCTTTGATTATAAACCTCATATTTGTGGTACTGATGAAGTGCTCTGAATTATACAGGCTTTGAATAAATGATGGGTGGTATGCGGTTTCTCAAAAAGGATCTCATGTAAAGTTGAAGCATGATTTGAAATCAGGTACAATTATATTCCCCAATCACGGAAGCCAGGAGGTTGGTAAAGGCATGGAACGAAAAATACTCAAGGAAGCAGGATTAAAATAACCGGGAGAAAAAAAATTTATGAAAACAGCTGAAAAAAAAATAAAATTGATTTTGGAGAAAACAGATACCGGATTTTCTGCATTCTCCGAAAAATATAACATCTATACTACCGGTCGGACAATTCCTGAAATTATGGAAAATGCTCTTGAGTCAGCTAATCTATACTTTGAAGAGGAACAGGTAACCATTAAACAGGAAAACCTTAAATTTGAGATTGATTTCAAACAATTCTTTCAATATTATCGGGTTATTAATGCCCGCTTTCTTGCGGAAAAAATCGGCATGAACCCCACGCTGCTATCCCAGTATGTTCAGGGTAGAAAGAAGCCATCAGAAATGCAAACGGGAAAAATACTGTCAGGAATTCACCAGATCGGGATGGAACTTTCCGAAATTAACCTGATACAAAGACCTTAAAAAACAATCAATCTAAAAAAGGTTGTATCGAAAGACAAATGAACATCTTCTGATACAACCCGGAAAATATATGATAGGAATTTCAATCTTCTGAAATATCCTTTATTCACTAAAATTCAATATTTAAAAACCTTCCCTCCAGCTATCACCTGTTGGGTTTTCTCATCGAAGGTAGCCCGCTGACCGGTACGAAGTGCAGCTGAAGTCATTACAATGGCAATTGCATGACTGTAGCCCGCCTCAACTGGAGCATTCGTTTTGGTGTTATTTGCCCTCACGCAATCCATCCAGTTTTTCATGTGGGCATTGGTTAATCCATCGGCACCTGTATTTGAGTTGGTTTCGACGGTCTCCTGTGGAAGGACAAATTCAGAAAGCAGATTCTCCTTCATCCCCATATCTTTGGCATATTTCTCCTTTAATCCCCCTTCAGAGGTGATCTTATTGGTGTCGAGATCCAGCTTCCCTCCATTGGAAAAATACCACTCTTTTGTACCTCCCGCTTCATTGGTCTGACGTGAGGAATAAATCACCTGGAATCCCTCCTCTTTGTTATCCAGCGGGCCGTAATCGAACACGGCGCTCATCGTATCAAAATTCCTCCGTCCATCCTTCCAGACATATACACCCCCGTTCGCGGCCACGGAACGTGGATGTGGAAGATGTGAAAACCAATGCACCGTATCGATCTGATGCGACATCCATTGCCCTGGAATTCCGGACGAATAGGGCCAAAACAATCTAAATTCCAAATATTTCCGGGGATCCCACTTCTCATAAGGACGGTTCAGCAGAAACCGTTTCCAGTCAGTATCGCTCTCCTTGATTGCCGCAACCTCTTTGACACGTCTCCATCGTCCGGGCTGATTCACATTCCACGACATTTCAACAGCACAAATCTTACCAAACTTCCCCTCCTGAATATAATCGTGTGCAGCCTGATAATTGGCCCCGGAACGACGCTGGCTACCAATCTGAACAACCTTACCGGTCTCCTTAACCGCCTTCTTCGCAAAAATAGCATCATCCATAGTCTCAGCAAACGGTTTCTCACAATAAGCATGCATTCCGGCACGAACCGACTGTCCCAACAGGACCGCATGCTGAAAGTCGGCCGTTGAAATTATTGCCGCATCCATTTTTTGATTGTAAAACTCATCGGTATTGCGGGCCTCAAGCGGTGTGGTACCATTGTGTTTTTTCACCCACTCGATCCCCTCACCACGACGCTTATTCCAGATATCACATACTGCGGCAAATTCAAAATTCATCTCCTTCGCATATTTCTGAAAAGCTAATCCCAAAGCCCCTTCAAAACGGCCCGAAAAACCAAGAATCCCAACCTGAACCCGGTCATTGGCACCCAGTATCCTGCCGTAACTCTTTGCGCTCATTCCAACACCACCTAAGGTAAGGCCGGCTGCCCCTATGGCCGATTTCTGAATAAATTCTCTTCTGTTTGACATAGTCTATTACTTATATGATTTTTCAATGATTCTTTATAAATTATATTTCCGTGTGCGACAACGATGCGAAAATAAGTAAAAATCGGAAGAGAATAAAAATGTTTTACAACACTAATTTTTTTCAATTTCTACAACGAAAGGGAAAATCTTTTGGGAACCGACTGTATAGCTTGGAATAAAATCGCACTCCATATTGGGTAAGTGAATATTTTGAAATATTATCTCATCAGTGACCATCTGATCATTGTGCATTTGATTTATAAAAGTACCGGTTTCAAGCACCATTTGACCCCCACCCTTAACCGGCTTGATAAATTTGAACCGAATGGTATAATTTCCTTCGAGTATTTTTACTTTCCAAAATCCATAAATCTCTTCCTGTGCCCAGATGCCCGGTGCCCCTTCTGCTTCATTGCGGTTTAAAAAAACCGGATTCTCATGCGAACTGCCAATAATTATTCGCGGAGAGCTAACCAGATGCGGCGAATTCACTAATTCCTTAGTGATATGCTCAAGCTCAGACTTTAATGTCGTCGCGATGGTTGGCTTGGTACTGACTATATTAATTTGCTCTTTCGGATCTTCAGGAATATTAAATAATTCAAAATTTTCAATCTTCGAATCGTAACCGGTATGGCCTACCAATTTATAATCCCCTTTTTGAAGGGCCATATTATTGTAAAGTTCAGGATACCTTCGGGTCCAATAAAAGAATAGTGATCTCCCCGACCAATCAACCTGTTCATCTCTGATAACTGGAAGCAGGTCCTTCCCATCAATCTGATTGGCAACGGGTAATTTCACATGGCATAAATGGGCCAGGGTCGGAAACACATCGATATGTGCTGCAATTGTCTTAATCTCTTTTGTATGCTTAATTAATGCGGGATATCTTAAAAAAAATGGCACCCTGATCCCTCCGTTATAAACACTCCCTTTCAATCCGCGCATCCCTGCATTGTAACGAAGTTGTTGCGGACCATTATCAGTCATAAAAATAACAATCGTATTTTCGACAAGATTAAGTGTTTCCAATTTTTGCAACACTCGGCCAACATTATCATCAATATTGGAAACCATACCGTAAATCTTCCGGGCATCCTCCATCTCCCTTTCTGACATGATAATATTATGCCCGATGGCTTCACTATAAATAGAATCAGGATTTATTGTTTTATATTTCTCATAGTATCTATCCGGAAGTTGTAACGGTGTGTGTGGGGCATTAAAAGCGAGGTAACAAAAAAACGGGGCATTATGATTGTTCTGAATAAATTCAATTGCATTTTCAGTGAATATATCTGAGCAATAACCGCTGTAGCTTTGCTGTTTACCGTTATGCCAAAGCACCGGATTAAAATAGCTGCTATCACCTTTAAAATAGGTAGTAAAATCGCCAGCCTGACCCATACCACCGGAAAGGTGAACTAAAGCCTCATCAAAACCCTGATCATTGGGACGCGATGGATAATTGTCTCCAAGGTGCCACTTGCCGAAAATTCCGGTTTTGTAATTGGCTCCTTTTAAAACCTCAGCTATGGTCACCTCATCTGAGGCCATAATCGCGCCACCGTTATAGGTATCTCTGATTCCTGTTCGGAGTGAATACCGACCGGTCATTAAACTGGCTCTTGTTGGAGCACAAACAGGCGAAACCAAAAAATTATTAAACCGGATACTTTCTTTCGCCAACCGGTCAATAACAGGAGTTTGGATAAGCGTGTTCCCATGTATACCCAAATCGCCAAAACCCTGATCATCGGTAAGGATCAGAACGACATTGGGATGGTTTATTTCCTGAGCAAAAGTGATATTGCAACTAACCCAGTATATAACAGAAAAAATTATGGGACGGAAACAAGTCATCTTTCGGTTTATAATATTTTCATAATAATACAAAAAATAGCTTTAAGTTTTCAGTCCAACTGATAACCTAAAGCTATTAAAATAAACATTGCACCATTACGGCTTAATGTGAAAGATAAGAATTTTGCAGAGTCTGTAATTAAAAATCGAGCCAGAAACTTTTCTCTTCATAATCTGCAACCACCAATGCACCGTTGGCATACTGAAAAGTATTGATCATTGAAGATATTTCCTGTTTTAATACAAGTACAGCATTATCCACTAAATCCTTACGGAATCCCTTTTCTTCAAGATATAAAACCATATCCATTGAAACGATGCGGCTGATCACCTGACCAAACTCTACTAGTTTACGTTGGGCAAAGGGGGCCTCAAGATCAAAACTTACCATCTCCTGAATCCGGTCTGCGGCCCTTCCTGCATAACCTTTCAGGAATTGATACAAACTTTTTTCCTTTGCAGTTTTCATCAGTTTCAGAACCGATTCGGCGATCTGGTTGTAAAGAATATCGTTAGATCCTTCAAAGATCTGAAATGGACGGCTATCAACGACTGACCTGCCCGCAATATGATTTAATTTATAACCTTTCGCCCCAACTAGCTGAAGTAAAGATTGAGCTGACTCCTGCATTAAATCTGAAGTTACACTCTTGGTTATATTAGCTTCAAGACCCATTGCTGACAAATCATTCTCAACTCCGGCAATCTCAGATGATCTGTTACAAAAGGCTGAACAGATTGTAAAATTAGCCTGGATCCTCGAAAGGCGATGCTGAACCTGATCATAATCAAAAAGTGGTTTATTACCTACTAATCGTGATTTAGTATGAGTAATTGCTTCGTCAAGAATTCGTTTGACAAAACCCATAGCCATACCCGGAAACTGGAACCTGCTACGATGAAGTAAGTCAAGCATCATCTGAATTCCGTTTGTTTTTGGAATCAGTTTTTTCTCCTCTGGAATATATACATCCAGGATATTCCTTCCGTATGGGATCTGATAAAGTCCAAGATTCTCAAAATACTCCTCAACAACAATATTTTGTCCCGGGGCATGGATATCACAAATAAACATTTCAATATCGCGCATTAAACTACCCGATTCAGTTTTCCTGCGTGCTGTAAGTAACCAAAAATCAGCCATTCCTGTTAACCCTGCCCAATGCTTTTTACCTTTAAGATGATAAATCCCATCTTTTTCGGTACACGAGGTAACCATATTCAACGCGTCGCTTCCAAAATCGGGTTCAGTAATCATCAAGCCACCCATCGCATTGTTGGTCAGAAACTGCTCAAATACCTTCGCCTTGGCAGAATCCTGTCCATATTTGGCAAAAGGCTGAATAAACAGGGCGTTATTAATTCCCAAAGTTAATGATAATGCCAGCGATTCGTATGATGCAGCAGAAACCCAAGCAATATTCTCCCTAACATTACCATCAAATCCTCCGTACTGTTTAGGTATACAAAGTGACATTGGATTTCCTGACATTAATTCTTTCAAAACAGCCGGTGGTAACCCGCGGGTAGAGCAAAACTGATCGATCTTATCCTCCTGATGAAAGGCACGCTTCATGCTTGCTTTAAACTCTTCCAATAGCTGTCGAAAAGCCTGCTCATTTACATGGGATTCAGAGGCTTGGTTTTCATTTGATTGTTGTAGCGACATTTTTAAACTTAAGTATTATTGAATGATATGACAAAGATGGCTTTTTAAATTATTAAATCTAACAATGTATATCAACTTTTGTTCTTAAAAACTGACTTTAAATGGAATTTTACCCACATTTGTCTCTAAGTTTACCCGTTAGTATCGAAAATCAGAAATTTTCTTATTAATTTTTCAATTTACTAATTAATTGCAACCGATGTCCGAAATATTCTTCACTACCCTTTCCAGTAATGCCCTGGCCTTGGTTCAAGTCTTGCTCATCGCATTGGCAGGTGCTGTATTGGTAAGAAAACAGATCTTTAAATCGAGCGATGTTAAAGGGCTTACCTTAATCGTAATAAATGTCTTGTTACCATCGATGATCTTTTCAAAAATCGTTCAGTCACTCGATCCACAAAAATTTCCGTTGTGGTGGATTCTGCCACTGGTCGGAATTGGATTAATTGTTATTGGTGTAATCTTTGCACTCCTTTTCTTTGTAAACGATATCTCCGCAAAAAAAAGCTTATTTCCCATTGCCAGTATGCAAAATGCCGGTTACCTGGCTTTACCGCTCGGTCAGGCCATCTATCCGGAACAATTCGATCTTTATGCACTTTATACCTTCCTAATAATCATGGGACTAAACCCCATACTTTGGAGTGTGGGTAAATTTCTAAATACCGGTGGTCTTATTCCGGAGTTCTCCTGGAAACAGTTTATTACACCACCTTTTATTGCAAATGTGCTGGGAATTGTGTTTGTATTAACCGGAATACATCATTTTATTCCTAAAATAATTTTCAATGCTGTCGAGCTAACAGGAACAGCCACAGTACCTATTGCCAATTTTATTCTGGGAGCTGTTCTGGGTGGAATTTCCTTAAAAGTATGGCCTACATTTTCAGATGCAATCCGTGTGCTAGGGGTGAAATTCCTGGTCATTCCCTTGGTAACAGTGATGGCCATGTGTTACTTCCAGGTAAAAGATTCAAACCCGCTGATGAGCAACGTCATACTAATTCAGGCTGTTTCGCCACCTGCAATCGGAATCCTGATTCAAATCAAAAACTATGGCGGTGATCCACAAAAAAGCGGTAGTCTTATACTCATATCATATGCGGCATGCATTTTAATTATTCCGCTATGGATGGCGATATGGAGTGTGATCTGAGGCATTCAAATAAATGACAAGTTCCGAATTGGTTCAAGTTGCCCAAAGCCAGTAGCCGGTTTAAACACTTTCTCAATTAAAAACCTTTTTCTGATCGAATTCTGAATGAGTCAACAATAAATCCTTTATTTTTGGAGAGTCTTTCTAAGTTGAAGTCATTACCTTTATTAATTTTGAATATAACCTATGTCATCAAGGAACTTTCTGGCTTTCGATATCGGTGCGTCGAGTGGACGTGCCATACTGGGCACTATTTCGGATAACCGACTAAGCCTACAAGAGATTCATAGATTTGAAAATCAAATGGTTGAAATCAATGGATCCTTTTTCTGGAATATCTTCAACCTATTTGGCGAATTAAAAACAGGATTAAAAAAATGCATCTTTGATTTTGGGATTCAACCAGAATCGGTGGGGATCGACACCTGGGGAGTTGATATCGCTTTGCTTGACAGAAACGGAATGATCGTGGGATTACCCTACGCTTATCGGGATCCACGAACAGATTCAGCGATGGATGAAGTTTTTAAAATTATTCCGAAGCAAGAGTTATACCGGATGACAGGTACCCAGTTCATGCAATTCAATACTCTTTTTCAATTACATGCTTATAAAAGGGATCAATCACCCCAATTTGAAATAGCTAAGGATGTGCTATTTATACCTGATGCCTTATGCTATTTGTTTAGTGGAGTAAAAAAGAATGAGTTTTCAATCGCATCGACTTCACAATTTTTAAAGCCAGGAAAGCTTGAATATGAGCTTCAACTTTTAGATTCCATAGGAATCGACAGCAATATGATGCAGGAACTGGTATTGCCGGGAACGGTACTGGGAAATATCAAGGCGGAGATTCTCAAAGAGACAGGCAGCACCTCGATACCGGTTGTTGCTGTTGCAGCTCATGATACAGCCTCAGCCATAGCTTCCGTTCCGGCAACGGGGAGAAACTGGGCCTACATCAGTTCGGGAACGTGGTCGCTGATGGGTATTGAAATTGACCATCCACTGATCTCCGATGAGATTCAACAACTAAACTTCACAAACGAAGGAGGGGTCGAAGGGACCACGCGGTTTTTAAAAAATATCATGGGGCTTTGGCTCCTTCAGGAATGCAGGCGAATTTGGTCCATAGCGCACAACTACTCATGGCCCGAAATGGTCGAAATGAGCTTGAAGGCTCAACCATTTAAATGCATCATTAATCCCGATGCCCGTGAATTTTTAAATCCAGGTGATATGCCGGCTGCAATTGTTGCATTTTGCAGAAAAACAGGACAACCCGAACCTGAAACCCACGGAGAAATAATCAGAACTATATTTGAAAGTCTGGCACTTAAATACCGCTCAACACTCGATTCAATCAGGGCTGTAAGTCCGGTTGAGATTGAAAAA
Source organism: Prolixibacteraceae bacterium (assembly GCA_947475715.1). Taxonomy (GTDB): domain Bacteria; phylum Bacteroidota; class Bacteroidia; order Bacteroidales; family Prolixibacteraceae; genus JAAFHB01. The sequence continues at coordinate 15,254 of CANJNY010000051.1, read as the reverse complement.
ATCCATATTATAGGTGGAGGAGCCAATAATGAGTTGTTGTGTCAGTATACCTCAAACGCCACAAATCTACCGGTCTATGCAGGTCCAACCGAAGCGACAGCAATTGGTAACATTATGATGCAGGCAAAGGCTTTGGGAGCTGTTTCATCACTTGAAGAGATCCGAAGCATGGTTTTCGAATCTTTTGACACCAAAATGTTCACACCTGTTGATGCCGGGGGGTGGAATTCGCAATATCAACAATTTATTAAATATGCATTAACATATTAATTGGTAGTATTTAAAACCTATTTGGCATAATAATTGAGTAAACAAAATCATTATTTATAAATTAAAAATGAACGTTATGAGAAAATTATACGTTGTGATTCTCCTTATCCTATCAACAAACCTGGTAAATGCCCAATTCTCTAAAAATGCACTTGGATTAAGATTAGGAGCAGGGGAAGGTTTTGGAACCGAAATATCATTCCAACACGGATTGACGGATATTAATCGTCTGGAATTGGACCTCGGTATGTTGTCTGGAAATCATTACAACGCGTGGAGTGTGGCCGGATTATACGAATGGGTTTGGGAAATCGGTGACGGATTTAACTGGTATGTTGGTGCAGGTGGACGAATTGGTTCATTCAATTGGGACGTTAATTATGATGCTCCTAATAACGGAGGGATGTTACTGGCCGCTGCCGGAACAATTGGAATCGAATATTCTTTTCCAATGGGAATACAACTGGGATTAGACTACAGACCAGAGCTTGGAATTATTAATCATGCCAATGCCTTTGGTGCGAATACGGCGATAAGTATCCGATACCGGTTTTAATGCATAAAGATTTGCAGGGAGGAATTCAAAATCACGAATCCCTCCCTACATTAACTTCAGCAATTCATCCACAATATTCTGAGTTCCGGTTGCAATTTCAAGAATATGAGCATCCAACATATAACAGGGTGTAGTTACCAGTTTATATTTGGGGTCAATAATCACCTGCGAAAGGTCAGTTTTATGATGAATTCCACCCATTTTTTCAATCACCTCAACAGTTCCAGGATCATTGCCGATGGTAACATGCGCACCAGGAAGGATCTTTGTGATTAATGCAGGAGCGATACACATTGCACCGATTGGAATCGAAGCTTCAACCGAGGCTATTACTGCCAATTCAACTTCCGGATCAACCGTGCAGTCACTCCCATCATAAGCCATGGTGCAGAGATTTTTTGCCACGCCAAACCCGCCGGGAAATATCACAGCGTCAAATTTTTCAGGTTCATACAAATAAAGTGGCTTAATCTTACCTCGCGTAATTCTGGCAGACTCGATGAGAATATTTCGCTTTTCATCCATTAACGCACCCGTTAAATGGTTGATAACCTGAGTCTGTTCCTTATCAGGTGCAAAACATTCATAACTACCCAGGGCTTTGGCTATGGCCAATAATGTAAGAGTTGCTTCCTGAATTTCTGCCCCGTCAAACACACCACAACCGGAAAGTATTACCGCAAATCGTTTTTGTTTATTCATTGGTTATTTCAAATTAGTGGAAAGCGTAGTTAAATATAAATAAAAAAACAACACTATATCAGGATCAGGAAGTAAAAATACTTTTTAGGATATTCAAAACAAAAAACAACATAATAAAAAGCAAATTACACACAAATGAGAGCATAAGAAGAAAATAGAACCCAGAGATATACTGGGCTATTTTGGCAACTGCCTGAGCTGCAAAATCGCCAATCCATAGGGTTAACAAATTAAATATCAATGAGAATATAATAACCCATAAAAAACCGGCCACTGCCCCCTTAACATCCGACTTACTCAAAGTCATCGAACTGCCCGTTGAATAAAGGACAAAAACCAGCACAACAAATTTCCACCAGGCGATCGGGGTTCCGCCGAAAACAAGCTCTTTACAAGAGATTAATCCTGACCAAAGCGCCGCAACAAACTGATTAAATAAAATTTTGTCACTAAAGATTTCGGACGTTATACGAAACTTAAAGATCTCCGTTATCTGAATGTGAAAAAGGATCAGAGTGATCACAAATAAGACTATACCACCGGCCAGAAGTGGTCCTATTCCGATAAAGAAATTCCCTGTTTTTTGATAAATACTCCGTTTATTGAACGAATGACTCACATGCCCAATCGATTCACCATCGCTATTTGGCTTAAATAGCTCGATCTCTTTTATCTTATGCCCAAAAATAATGGCAAAGAATGCATGGCTTAACTCGTGTACCGAACACCCCAGCCATCCAAAACCATACAAGAAGAGATTTCTCCCCCAAAAGCGGACACTCAGCCGCGCCGTAAGGATTGCTGAAAAATTAAGAAATAAAGCCAAAATTATCAACGGACCAAATATGACAAAAAGTTGTCCTGAGGTGACCTGAAAAACATGAATCAAATAACCGACCATTTGCTTGAAGTATATTTCCATGTTTGAATAGTTTTAAGAACTCATCATGGAATAGCTTCGGCAACAACAAAGGTACTGCCACCAACAAATATCAGATCCTCCGCAGTGGCATTTTTGCGTGCAGCTTCAAGCGCATCCGCAACTGTTGGATAACTGCTTCCCTCGAGTTTGAAAAAAGCAGCCATCTTCAGAAGTTGCTTTTCATCAAGGGCACGCGGGATCGAAGCTTTAGTGAAATAATAGATGGCATCCCTTGGCAAAAGATTTAAAACCCCAGCAATATCTTTATCATTTACCATTCCAATAATAAAGTGAAGCTTCTTAAAAGGTGTTTTAGATATTTGACTAACAACCTCCCGCATTCCTCCCTCATTATGTCCGGTATCACATACAATTCGTGGATTTGCCCCAATGATCTGCCACCGTCCCATCAACCCGGTATTTTGACAAACTTGTGACAATCCTCTTCGCAAAGCCTTTTCCGGAATTTTCCAACCCTGTTTACGGAGCTGCTCAACAGCCATCAATACCGTACAGATGTTTTTTGACTGATAGTTTCCCAGCAAGTCGACCTTTAAATCGGAATAAACCACTTCCCCACCCTTACGGACAGTAAACACCTGTTCCCCTTCCAACGAAAAGAGACCGGTCCCGACACTGTAATTCTGGTCTGCAAATCCCAGTGGCGCAGAGAGTTCATTGGCAATTCCATTAAAAATAATGCTTGTCTGTGGGTGAGTCTCTCCGATAACTACAGGGATTTGACTTTTAATAATTCCGGCCTTTTCCAATGCGATTTTTCCAAGCGTATCACCAAGAAAAAATGTATGATCGTAGCTGATATTGGTAATTACCGATAATTCAGGCTTAATAATATTAGTAGAATCGAGTCTTCCACCCAGTCCAACTTCAATGATGGCAATATCAGCCTCGCAGCTCGAAAAATAATCAAAAGCCATCAAAACAGTCAATTCAAAAAAAGAGGGGTCAAGACCTTGATTAATATTAAGTTGAAGATACCTTTCTACAAATTCGACCACGAACTCTTTTTCAATCATCACACCATTGATCCTAATCCGTTCCCTGAAATCTTTCAGATGAGGTGAGGTATATAGTCCTGTCTTATAGCCCGATTCTGTTAAGATACTTGCCAACATGTGCGAAACGGAACCTTTCCCATTTGTGCCTGCAACATGTACCGATTTAAAGTTTTTGTGCGGATGATTAAACATCAAATCCAGGGCTATCGTATTATCCAGACTCTCCTTGTAAGCCGTCTGCCCTGATCGCTGATAATAAGGAAGATGATCGTATAAATAATTAATTACCTCTTCGTAGTTTTGCATTGGATCAGATTTAATTAAGTAAATCGTAAGCAAAGATGATAAATTCCTAATGGTTAAAGAGCATCGCGCACTTTTTTTTTCTACTTTTAGAGTGAAATAAAACCCGAAATAATGCCAAAGTCAAAAGTGTTTGTAATCGATACCAATGTCATTTTGCATGATCACGAATGCATTTATCATTTTAACGATAATGATGTTGTGCTTCCAATCACCGTGTTGGAAGAGTTGGATCGTTTTAAACGGGGCAATGACCAGATAAACTTTCAGGCAAGACAATTTGTACGAATACTCGATGAAATTGTCGGTAATGAATTATTTAATGGCGGTATATCACTCGGCGTCAATAAGGGCAAGCTTACGATCGAAACAGGAAAACCATTTTCAGAAAAACTGAAGGAGTCATTCCGCGAAGATATTCCCGACCACCGGATTCTTGCAATCACCGAATATTTAAGGGAAAAATACAAAGACCGGAAAGTTGTACTGGTTACAAAAGATGTCAATCTTCGGATGAAGGCTAAATCACTTCATATCGAATCTGAAGATTATAAAAATGATAAAATTCAGGACATCAATGTTCTATACCAGGGAATTCGTGAAATAAGGGATTACAGCGATGCATTGATCGCACGGCTCTACGAAAATAATTACCTCACTACCGAAGAAGCAGGAATTGAGAAAACTCCATTTCCAAATGAATTCTTCATTCTAAAAAGTGAACGATCAAGCGTGCTGGCCCATTATAGTCCATTTCGTCAACGATTTGAACGGGTTGACAAAAAGATCGCATATGGTATAAAGCCTCGAAATGCAGAGCAAACTTTTTCAATTCATGCGCTTGTGGATCCTGAGATCAAACTGATCAGCCTCACCGGCAAGGCAGGCACCGGCAAAACCTTACTGGCATTGGCCGCTGCGATTGCCCAGCACAATATCTACGAGCAGGTGCTACTTGCCCGCCCCATTGTGGCACTAAGCAACCGCGATATTGGTTTTCTTCCCGGAGATGCAGAGGAAAAGGTGCTGCCATATATGCAACCTTTATTCGACAACCTGGCAGTAATCAAACGCTGCTTTAATCACAATAGCTTGGAATACAAGCAGATCGAAGATCTCAAAAAAGATGAACGACTGGTCATTAGTCCACTTGCCTTTATCCGTGGACGAAGTTTATCAAACTGCTATTTTATCATCGATGAGGCACAGAATCTTACTCCTCATGAAGTAAAAACGATTATTACCAGGGCAGGGGAAGGGACCAAAATGATTTTTACAGGTGATATTCAGCAAATTGATTCACCCTATCTCGACATGCAATCCAACGGTTTGGCTTATCTTACCGACCGGATGAAAGGTCAGGATATCTTTGCTCATATTAACCTGGTAAAAGGGGAACGCAGTTATCTGGCTGAACTGGCCAGTGATTTACTTTAGAGGAAATCCGAAAATTTGACAATTCGACAGTGTGATAATTCGACGATTCGGTAATGTGAAGATTCGGAAATGTGACAATGAGATAATTTGACAATGAATCAATGTGAGGGTTGGGATAATTTAAATTTCTCAAGTTGGTATAAACGGTGTTGGCAAGATGATGGGAAACTGGCTAATTGCTAACGGAACTAAAAGAAAATATTAAATTCAATTTTAAATAAATCAAGTATGTTAAAAGTAAACGAGTATTTTGGAGGAAGTGTAAAGTCGATTGCGGTCGAAAATGAAGAAGGAGTTGCAACCGTAGGAGTTATGGAAGCGGGTGAATACGAATTTGGCACCTCATCGGTAGAGATTATGACCATTACCGGTGGAAAACTTGATGTTATGCTTCCAGGAGCAACAACGTGGACAACCTATCCTAAGGGAGGTGTTTTCGAAGTTGAGAAAGATGTTAAATTCAAAGTAAAGGCATCGGCGCCGGTAGCCTATCATTGCCAGTATATCTGAATATAGGTTATTAAAGTTGGAGACCTTTAAAGTTGAAGTTCAAATAATACGGCAATGTCATTCAGCCACAAATCGTTTCTTTAGGGTCCTAAAAAATATGCCATCAAAACACTAAAACACTATCCGACAGTTAACGGACACTAAAATACACTAACGAATATCTTTTGTGTCTTATTCGTCCCGCAAGTGAGGGATGGTGTTTTGGTGTTTTGGTGGCAAAAAATCACATTTTACTTTTCAACCACCGCCTTTAATTTATTTAATCCCTCCTGAAGATCTTTTCCAAGCATCCCTTCCATATCTCTGATCAGTAAAAACAGGTTCATGGGATATTGCATTTTTCCTGAAAAAGCCCATTTAACATTGGTTTCTGTTTCGGAAACCGCCTCAAAGGTAAAATCTGCAAAATTTGTCGCTTTAAACGGTTTGAAAAATCGAAGCTCATAGTCAATCCGTTCCCCATCTGTTATTTTCATGATCTCCTGCTCTCCCATTCCTACGTCCTTGAGTTGGCTGTCCCACGATGAGATCGCTCCTACTGTACCATCTTCACCCTGAAAACTCTTTTTCATGTCGGGATCCTTAGTGGCCCAAACACTGAAATAATCCTGGTTCTTCAAAAGTTTGACAAAATCAAAAACTTCTGATATAGGTTTCTCAACCACCACCAAACGTTGAACTGAAAAATTCTTTTTTGTAAAAATGGGAATAATCAGAATCAATCCAATTAGGACTGCAAAACCCATCAAAATGAATTTCAAGATCTCCATAGCATAAAATTTATTGGTTATATTCTCCTAAACATACTCCTGTAGTAAAAAGTTTAAGATAATCCGATGGTCTGGTTATCTTTGCTTAATGATTAAACTAAAAAAAAAGAATTTCCAATCAAAGCGAAAATAAGGTTAAACAAAACATGCTAATGCACCAATTATCAAGGACCGTCATTTTTCTATTTTTAATTCTAATTTCTTCAATAAGATCAACTATTGGTCAGGAGATTTCAACCATCGGCCATAACGCTAAATTTAAGAGTTATATTTCAATACCTATGGGCGGGAATAGTTGGGCAATCACAAAGGAAAAAGATACCGCGGATATCATTACCGGATCAGGAGTCAGTGGGTGGAGCAATCCATTGACCGAAATAAACACCTATTTCAAAACCGGGGTAGCGGGGAAAATCCATCTGGCTGTCAGGGCCCGGGCAAAATCAGGAAGATCAGAACTCAAGTTCCGGTTGGGTAACGAAACTAAAAAATTAACAATTAGCAATTCAAATTACGACACCCTCTCTGTTGGAACGTTTATCCTTAAGTCTAATGGATATAAAAAACTTACAATCAGTGGAATTATGAAAGAATCTGAATATTTTGCAGAGATAACCGATCTTTTAATTTTCGGGGAAACGCCTGACAAACAATTAACCTATGTAAAAGATGAATTTTATTGGGGCCGTCGGGGACCTTCGGTTCATTTAAATTACAAACTAAAGGAAGATATGGGCGACATTGAGTGGTTTTATAATGAGGTGACTGTCCCGGCAGGAAATGATGTTGAAGGTTCATTTTTCATGGCTAATGGTTTTGGCGAAGGGTATTTCGGAATACAGGTGAATGGGCCCGCTGAACGGAGAATTCTTTTCTCTGTCTGGAGCCCCTTCAAAACGGATAATCCAAGCCAGATTCCTGAGGATCAAAAGATAATCCTCATAAAAAAAGGAACAGATGTACATGCAGGAAACTTTGGTGATGAGGGCTCAGGGGGTCAGAGCTATAAAGTTTATGACTGGAAAAGCGGAGTCAACTACAGGTTTCTGGTCAGGGCGAAACCCTCCGGTACAAATTCAACCGATTATAGTGCTTACTTTTACGCCCCCGAAACAGAACACTGGGAGTTGATTGCACAGTTTCGACGACCCAAAACTACCACCTGGTTAAAGCACCTCCACTCCTTTCTCGAGAATTTCATCCCCGAAAATGGTAACATTACCCGTTTAGCATCCTACTCCAATCAATGGGTTTGCAACGCCTCGGGAGATTGGTTTCCGTTGCATGAAGCTCAATTTAGCGCCGATGCTACAGCCAGAAAAGGGGCCCGGGTAGACTATTCCGGAGGCAACCTGAACAATGGATTTTACCTCAAAAACTGTGGATTCTTTAATGACCAGACCCAAATAGGTAAACTGTTCACAAAAACCATGTTGGATAAAAAGCCGGATATTAATTTTTCGCTCTTGCCATAACTATCACTTGTTTCTTATTTAAAAAATTCACCACACCATTTGTAAAATCATATGACTATAAAAAACCATGTAAAAACGGAGATTAACAGAAGGTGAAAATTTCTTGCCATCAGAATTATCCCTAATTTTACAAAAAAAAAAATGAATCTGGAAAAACTTTGTTCTGAGGTCATAAATATTGCCAAAGGTGCCGGAACATTTATTGCCGGTGAACGCGTGAAATTCAATCTTTCAGACATTGAGGTAAAAGGGAAAGGTGATTTTGTCTCTTATGTTGACAAGCAGGCAGAAATAATGATCATTGCTAATCTGCGAAAGATTTTACCCGATTCAGGCTTTATTGCAGAAGAAGGGACAGCTGCCAAAACAAATGACAACTACCAATGGATTATCGATCCGTTGGATGGAACAACAAACTTCGTTCATGGACTCCCTCCGTTTGCAGTCAGCATTGCACTCATGGATGGCAATGATTTAGTTCTGGGAGTGATTTATGAAATCACACAGGATGAATGCTTTTACGCCTGGAAAGGGGGCAAAGCCTACCTTAACGGAAAAGAGATCAGGGTAACAACCGCAGCCAAAACTTCAGACGCCCTCATCGCAACAGGCTTTCCCTATTCTGCCATGGGGATGCTCGATCCGTTTTTAAAATCAATGCGATATTTCATGATTCATTCGCACGGATTACGCAGACTAGGATCAGCGGCAACCGACCTTGCCTACCTTGCTGCCGGAAGGTTCGAGGGATTTTATGAACATGGACTTAAACCCTGGGACGTTGCGGCGGGAGCAATCATTATTAAACAGGCCGGTGGTAAAGTCTCCGATTTTAACGGAACAGATCAGTTTCTTTTCAATGGTGAAATAATCGCTTCAAACAGTGCCTATTTTGAAGAATTTTACACGATCGTTCACGATCAACTGGTCGAAAATAAACATTGAAATCAGCCTAATTGCATTTATGGAAAAAGCAGGTTACTTTTTACTGAAACTAATCACCTGGATATTCTGGTTATTTCCGCTGCGCTTTCACTATTTCATGGTGAACTTTTGCTATTTTGTTATCTATCACATTTTCAGATATCGAAGAGCAGTTGTTGAAAGTAATCTGAAGAATTCTTTCCCGGAAAAAACTCCCCGTGTACGAACACGGATAGCGAGTCATTTCTATCGTCATTTTTGTGATGTTTTTATAGAAACACTCTATTTTGACCGATTATCGGTCAAGCAGGGTAAAGGTGCAGTAAAATACCGCAATGCTGATCTACCCGAATTTTATATGAACCAGGGGAGGCAGGTTGTCGTAATTCTGGGGCATTATAATAACTGGGAATGGTTTTGTAACTGGCCGCTTTATTCGAAATACGAATTTTACCCGGTATACAAAAAAATAAAAAATAAATCATTCGAACGATTTTACCTTTCACTTCGAAGTCATTTTGGAGCCATTCCGCTTGAGCGTTCCTTAACTTTCAGAAAATTAATGGAAAATCACCAGAAGGGGATTCCCTCGATGTCTGCCTTTCTGTTTGACCAAACACCCAGGATCTATGAAATACAACATTGGGTGACATTTCTGAATCAGGAAACCCCGGTTATTCTGGGTGCGGAAAAAGTTGCACGAAAAACCAATGCAATTGTACTTTTTGCAAATTCGCAGAAAATTAAGCGAGGCCAATACGAAGTTGAATTTCAGTTAGTGACTGAAAATCCGGCTGATTGTAAAAAATATGAAATCACCGAAAAATGCCTTCATTTACTGGAAAAGCAGATCAATGAACACCCCGAATTCTGGCTTTGGTCACACAAAAGATGGAAACATAAAAGAAAATAAGTTGGGGAAGATGCCAAAAGTGACTAATTTTGAATGGTGAATTGAAAGATCACAAACCAAACAACCATAAAACTAATTCTAAACCAGATTAATATTCATTAACCTTGTATTATTGTGAAGTGAAAATGTTTGCTAAAATCAAGCCCCAATGTTAGGTTACTATCTCCTGCGTTCGCTTTCATGGGTAATCTATAAAATGCCTGATCGTTTGGTATATCTGATTTCAGATTTGCTATTCGTTATACTTTACCACATTTTGAAGTATAGGCGCTCAGTAGTCTCAACCAATCTGGCCAATTCATTTCCTGATAAAACGAAAAAGGAATGTGATCAGATCGCCCTAAAATATTACCACCACCTCTGCGATTGTTTCCTGGAAACACTCTATTTCGATTGCATTTCAGAAAAAAAAGTCCAAAAACGGATTAAATTTATCAATCCCGAACTTGTCAATCAATATATGGATCAGGGGAAAATGGTACTTATCCTGATGGGGCATTACAACAACTGGGAGTGTTTTAACAATTGGGGATTATATACCACCCATAAATCGTATGCAATCTATAAGAAACTTCGCAATAACGCATTCGAAAAATTTTATATCCATTTACGCAGCAGGTTCGGGTCCATTCCGCTGGAAAGGGCTCTTACGTTTAGAACGCTAATGGATGACTCAAAGGCAAAGATCCCAAGCCTGTCACTGTTTCTGATTGACCAGACTCCCCGGGCCCACGATATCCAATACTGGACAACTTTCTTAAATCAGGAAACTGCTGTTCTGGTCGGTCCTGAAAAAATAGCCGTAAAATTAAATACCGCAGTCCTGTTTGGAAAGACCCGGAAGTCCAGGCGCGGGTATTATGAAATCGAATTTGTCCTAATAACAGATCATGCCAAAGCATGCCGGAAATTTGAAATTACAGAAAAAAGTACACGTTTAATGGAGCAATTGATTGTAGAGCGACCAGAATTCTGGTTGTGGTCGCACAGAAAATGGAAACATAAACGAGCAGAGATTGAAAAAGCAGCCGAAACAACTAAGGGCCTGCCAAACATTTAATTCCTTAGTTACCATTGATTTAAATTAAAACAGGATCCTTTCATGAAGCTATCAATCGTTATTTTAAACTGGAACGGCAGTCACCATTTGAGGAGGTTTCTCCCTTCGGTTGTAAAATATTCCAGATACGATTGGGCTGAGATAATTGTCGCAGATAACCTTTCAACTGATGACAGCTGTTCGCTTATTAAAAATGAATTCCCGGAAGTTAAACTATTACAGCTAAATGAAAACTACGGTTTTGCGAAAGGATATAATCAGGCATTGAGTGAAAATTTTGCTGATTATATTTTGCTGCTGAATTCTGACATTGAAGTCACAGAGAACTGGCTTGAACCGCTGATTCAAATCATGGATAACGACCCATTAATTGGAGCTTGCCAGCCTAAGATATTATCACTTCATGAACCTCAAAAATTCGAACATGCCGGCGCGGCGGGCGGATTCATCGATCATTATGGGTATCCATTCTGCAGGGGTCGGATTATAAATTCGTTGGAGACGGATAACGGTCAGTATGACAATCCCATTTCGGTTTTCTGGGCAAGTGGTGCCGCAATGCTTATCCGCGGGAAATTATGGCATGAGTCGCACGGATTTGATGGGGATTTCTGGGCACACATGGAGGAGATCGACCTTTGCTGGAGATTGAAGAATAAGGGCTTTAAAATGGTCGTAATTCCGGAGTCAAAAGTATACCATCTGGGCGGAGGAAGTCTCGCCTATGGTGATCCAAGAAAAATCTACCTCAATTTCAGAAATAACCTTTTTCTTCTTTATAAAAATCTACCTGAAAATCGCCTTCTCAAAACACTTTTCATCCGGATGACACTCGATGGAATTGCAGCAATCCAATTTCTGCTAACCGGACAATTAAAGTCATTTATTAGGGTATTGGCCGCACACCGCGACTTTTACAAAAGCCTGAGTAGCCTTCGAAAAAAAAGAGAGGCACTGATCGCACAAATAGAAGTTACCAGTCACCCTGAAATTTATAAAGGATCGATCATTTTTGAGTTCTATATCCTTAGAAAGCGGAAGTTTTCGGCATTAAATTTTACAACTAAAGCTTAAGAAAATTAACATAATTAGTAACAAAGGTATTTTTTAGCGGGATTTTGTGTATTGGTGCCGTGGTGGCATATTTTTTATTTCGAATCATTTTTAAATCCATTAATTATAAATAACGCTAGTATATCCGTCCTGTTACTTAATTGGCTCTCCTGGATTGAATTTGAGCCCACCGCTCTAAAATAATTATCCTACATTTCTTATTTGTGAATGTTGTATATTTGGTAGTGTCGTTTTTTAACTTAAAAAATCCACTATTAAAATTACAGAATTATGGAAACAACAATTTTGCGTGATTACAGCTGTAAAGACGAGGAGTTACCCATGATTTGCATGTTTGGCGCCTCCAATCTCAGGCATGATCTGCCCGATTTTTCGGCTTTTTCCCCACTATTTAATCCGGATTATGTGAGCCGATTTGATAGCCGCATCGCCGATGTATCTGACCTGATACTCCCCCGATCAGAAACCCTTGAATTAAAAATTATCACGCAACGGATGCGGGAAACATTCCGGGTATTGATTGATCTGGTTAACCGGCTGACGGGATATATCACCCTGGCCAGGCTGGAGCAAACCATCTCTGTGACCGATTTCGGCATTAAATACCTCAGAAAGAGTATCGCGGACCATGATGCAGAAGGGGTGATCCAGGCACTCCACACGATTATCGGAAATATCAGCAAATACAAGGTTGAGCTTCAGGTGCAGGGGATGTCTGATGAGAACATTTCACGGTTTACCGATATCCTGTCATCGGTGGCAAATGACAAACAAAAACAGGTTGAGATCATCAATAATCGCAAACACATTGTGCAGAACAATGTCGATTCGTTCAACGGATTGTTTGGCCAGCTCAATGAGATTCTTGGAGTTGGAAAAATCCTTTACAAAGCGACAAATCGTGCAAAGCTCAAGGATTACACCTTTTCCGAATTGATCAAACACGTCAGGCGGGTCATTAAACAAAAACCAGTTGAAGTTAAGGTCAAGGTAAATTAAAATAAACACTTTCTGGTTTGGAGGGATAAAATCACGCCCAAGACCCATAGCCAGCTCGTTTGAAAGGTTAGCTGACTCTTGGGAAGGATTAGCTGGCGTTTTGGAACCGCAAGCCGTCTTCCCGGACAGGTCTGACGGCAATTCCCATAGCCTGGCCAGGTATTCGCAATATTAAGCCAGCGATTCAGCGGATCTTTTACGTTTCCGAAGGGTTTAGCTGGTCATTTGAAAGGATAAGCCAGGTATTTTGAAGATAGACTTTTGTGCTGGAATATCACTTAAAAGGGTTGAAATATGAAAGCATGTAAAATTGTTCACAATAATGAAGAGCGGATCAGGGTTGATTTTCCGTATAACCACGAGCTGACTTTAAAGATCCGGCAGATTCCGGATGCCAGATGGAGTTACACATTAAAGGCATGGCATATACCCTATAACAAAGAGACATTTAACATTTTAAAAGACCTATTTCCTGAAATTGAATATCAGCAAAAAAAGGAATCAATTCAAAGCTCACAAGATGCTTTAATGATACCAGAAATTGTTAATAGTAAAACGCCAGCGGATGTGTCAATTTATGTTTTCGAAAGGAATATTGCAATTAAGTTACCAAAAAATGAATTGGACACCCATTTTATTCTTGGCATAAGATATAGCCGTTGGGATGGTAAAAAATTCTGCTGGATTGTGCCAAATTATCCCGGAAACTTGGATCTGATAAAAGATTATTTTAAAGATCGGATTAACGAACTTGTTATTCATGAAAAAACTGAAAATATCCAAGAAGATACAATTCAAAGGAAAGTTAATAAAGATGATTTACTTGCAGTTAAAACATCCTCAGGTCGCTTGAAATTGTTCTTTAGTTATAATCGGGAATTGACTACTGTGATAAAAAAAATGCCATACAGCAATTGGAACGGGCAAAATAAATGTTGGAGTATTCCTTTTGCTCAAAAATTCATAAACGAGCTTGAAGCCATTGCAAATGAGCAAAAGCTAAACTTACGGTTCGAGGAAGAAACAACCGACAGACATATCGTTAACCGAATTTCTCAATATGACATTCCGAATTATCGTTCATGCCCCGATGAATTTATTTTAAAATTAAAAGAGCTACGGTATAGTAAACATACTGTAAAGACCTACAAAGCATTATTCGAAGAGTTTTTAAATTACTATCATCAGTACGACATTGCCACAATTGATGAATCAATGATAACCGTCTTTCTTCGCTATTTAGTAATAGAGAGAAAGGTATCCACATCGTATCAGAATCAGGCCATCAATGCCGTCAAATTCTATTATGAAAGAGTTTTAGGCGGTCAGCGTAAGATTTATCTGGTTGATAGGCCCCGTGAGGAGAAAACACTTCCCGTAGTATTGAATGAAAAGGAGGTTGGTGATCTGTTAAAGGCAACGGAAAACATAAAACACAAAGCTATTTTAATGCTGGCGTATTCGGGAGGATTAAGATTGAGTGAGTTGATTAATGTGAGACTTACAGATATCGATTCGAGCAGGATGCAAATTCGAATTGAACAGGGAAAAGGGAAAAAAGACAGATATACATTATTATCAGTTGTGCTTTTAGACTTATTACGGAAGTATTTTGTCATCTATAAACCCAAAGTGTGGCTTTTTGAAGGGGCAACAGGGGGACAATATTCAGTTGGGAGTATTCAGACTATTATGAAGGATTCAGTAAAAAAAGCCGGAATAAAAAAGAAGGTTAGTGTTCACAGTTTACGGCATAGTTTTGCGACTCATTTGCTTGAGCATGGAACGGATTTACGATATATTCAGGAATTACTAGGGCACTCAAGCAGCAAGACGACAGAGATTTACACGCACATAACCACCAAGGGGTTCGACCAGATAAAAAGTCCGCTGGATCATCTGGATATTTATTAATATAATATATCGGTTATTGATTTTTAAATGTTTACCTTTGCTAAGGTAAACATAAGAAATACAAAACTTTTCAAAAACCAGAACCTAATGACTAGTACAGCAAAAACCTTAAATTGTTGTTTTATAGCTTATTCATTTATTTTTCGAATTTAGCACAAGGCTGATATAAATACAACTAACTGTGTTTACTGGCCTCTTTCAGCAACTAAACACAACTGGTTGTGTTTAGTGAAGTGTTATGCCTCATGCTATGAAGACCGACTACAAATAACAAACAGACATAAATATGCTAATTTTTAAAGACACAAAGTTTATAAAGTCACCATTCGACAGTGAAGCGGAATTGGAACAAGTGATTGTTGATAATTACGAGTATCTTTTTGGTCCGACTTCATTTTATTTACCT
>CANJNY010000050.1 GCA_947475715.1 Prolixibacteraceae bacterium | reverse complement strand
GTTAATGACTTCAATATTTGCTACCTCACCATTTGGAGTGACCATAAACTTCACAACTTCAGTACCTTGTTCCAAATGTTCCTTGGCACGTTCAGGATAGGTTACATTCTTCCGAAGATAGTTTTCAATCGTAGGAGATTTTTGATCTTTAATGGGAAGGGAACTTTTTATTCCCATAAATTTTGGCGGAGTACAGGTAATTTGCTCACCGGTTTTTTGATTTTGTCCAAAAGTGATGATTGAACTAAACAGACACAAAATGCAAATAATTGATGTTTTCATGGCTTTAAATTTTTAAATGTTAATACAAATTTTCAAATCCGAATACGAATAAATTTATCCATCTTTCGTTACTGTAAATTTGGGTCAAAAATCATGGGAGGGCATACCAATTTCGTCATCAAACAATTTTGATAACGTTGAACTTATTTCAATTTCGAATACTCAATTTTCAATTTCGACAATCGAATTTCAAATTCGTCGCGGGGGATTTCAATAATGTCAAAAGAGATATTGGCAAGGAAGACCCCGAACCTGATTTCAGGCATTGCGTAAATTACAGTGAATTGGCTTTATTTTTGGTAAGCGCTTAATCCCATTTTCCCCAACAGAGCCTGAAAGCGGGGTTCGCTGCGCAGATTATCCAACTCTGACCAGCTATTCATATCCGGCAGATAGGGTTCTTGCCATTCAAAAGCTTTTTCTAACCATTCAAGCGCCTTTTCCTTTTCGCCTATTTTATTAAAATACAGGACGATTTCTTTCCAGCTCCCTTTATCATCGTTTTTTATGCAGTACTCAATGAGCCATTTCTCAAGCCCTCTAATTCCATGTTTATCGTAAACTTCTTTTAACGTATCAACGTATAGTTTATCATCCGGATAGAATTCATAGGCTTTCTGATAGCATTCAACTGTTTTCAGGCCGTCTCCCTTTATTAGATAAAAATCACCTAAGTACCAGTAACCCGAAGGATTTTCAGGATACATTTCAGTAAATTTATTATATTCTTTCAGTGCCTCTTTGAAATTTTTATCAACTTCAAGGAAATGGGCCTTCCAAAGAATCAGGTAAGGAGAAATGGGGTCAAGTTCTGCTGCTTTAAAACCGTGGAGTCTTGCCAATTCCCTATGTCGGAGTATCTCCATCAACTCGGCATAATATCTGTGTGCCTGAGCATAATTCGGGTTCAACTTAATGGCAAGTTCCAACTCTTTGGTGGCCTCTTCCCATTTCCATTCCGACCGGTATAATATTACACCCAGGGTCGTATGTGCATCTGCCAGGTTACTGTTAAGATCAAGTGCCTTTAAAACATTCTCTTTTGCTTTGATAAATCCTTCCTGTCTTGGGTAAGAATTTGTTCTTGCTAAGGTTGAATAAACATCTGCAAGCCCCACATATGCTTCTGCATATTCAGGATCGGCAGCAATGGCATTTTTAAAAGGGATAATATATTTTCTAATCTCCTCCTCTCTCCAGCTTCTTCTATCCAGTAAATAACGTCCCATTAAATAGTAGGCATGTGCCTCCTTACTTTTGGTAGGTATCTTTTCAATTTGTTCCTTTTCATTCTTGGTTATAACTGATTGCAGATTTGTTGCTACCTGGTTGGCTATTTCACTCTGAATCAAAAAAATATCTGATAATTGTCTCGTGTATTTTTCAGACCAGATGATTTGATTGATCGTAACATCGGTAAGATCGGTCATTACCAAAATCTGTTCACCCGATTTTTGTACACTACCGGAAAGGAAAAACCGGACATTTAATTTGCTTGCCAGATCATTGAGATTAATTGCATTCCCACCCAATTCGCCAACAGGACTATTGATCACCTTTATTTCACTGATTTGAATAAGGTTGTACAAAATATTGGTGGTTATTCCTTCAGCAAAATATTGATTTTCAACATCGCTGCTAAGGCTTTTAAAAGGGAGAACTGCAATGGATTTATCTGTGCGTTTTACCTGGGTAAATAAAGAGGATTTGAGATTTTTATTACCAAATAGAATCCACAAACAAGCCAGTCCAAACAAGCTCATTAACGTGATACTTCCGTATTTAACAACCTTCCTGACTGGCACTTTGCTGACTGATTCTGTTGTGTCTTTCAGAACAGGTATCACTTCGGTTTCTACTGGTACATCCGGTATTAAATGGTCATTGTCGGCCAATTCCTGTCTCCCATTTTTCAAAACTTCGCCAGGTGGGTATCCAAAGTATTCGTGAAAACAGGTATTGAAATAGGCCGGGCTGCCAAACCCAACCTTGTATGAAACTTCAGAGGCTGTTATCGATTCCTGCTGAAGCAGTTCCATCGCCTGTTTTAAGCGTAATTCTCGAATAAACTGAGTGGTAGATTTTCCCGTGATTTCCAACAACCGATGGTAGATCACCGCTCGTGACATCCCTGCAGCTCGGACTAATTCATCCAATCCGAATTGCTCATTACCGAGATTTGTTAGGATAATCCCGGTAAGCCGGTTTATAAAAGCCTGATCGTTGGAGGAGATCGTACTCATCACCCGTTTTTAATCAAATATACAAAAAAAAGGGAAAAACTTATATAAAAAGAAAAGCCCTGTCTTTCAACAGGACTTTTCCTTAAAATAGTGATCATAAAGTGCCCGGGTGACAGTGTTCAGGATTTGAAAGTCACCCAATCACTGTTTAAATAATCGCCTTCATGGCATCCATTGCTTCGCGCAACTCCTGGCCAATGAGCTCAACCTCATGAAAACGGATCTCTTCATTAATCTGAATCAGTTTTTTATTGTCAACGTGTGCATCAATACCGTCGTTGAAGTTCTTTCCGATAACATCGGTCTCTATTTTAGACATGAAATCAGCCAACAAAGGCTTGGCAGCATGATCGAACAGGTAACAACCATATTCTGCGGTGTCGGAGATCACCCGGTTCATTTCGAACAGTTTCTTACGGGCAATTGTGTTAGCAATCAATGGAGTTTCGTGCAATGATTCGTAGTATGCAGATTCTTCCTTGATCCCCGCTTCAGTCATCGTTTCAAAAGCAAGCTCAACCCCTGCCTTAACAAATGCAACCATCAAGGTTCCATTATCAAAATATTCCTGCTCGGAAATAGTGACATCACCTGCAGGTGTTTTTTCAAATGCGGTTTCGCCTGTAGCGGCGCGCCAGGTAAGGAGATTTTTATCATCGTTCGCCCAATCTTCCATCATCGTTTTTGAAAAATGACCCGACATGATATCGTCCATATGTTTCCAGAACAAAGGGCGCATAATATCTTTCAACTCTTCGGCAAGTTCAAAAGCCTTGATCTTGGCAGGATTCGATAACCGGTCCATCATATTGGTAATACCACCGTGCTTTAAAGCCTCGGTAACCACTTCCCAGCCATACTGTACTAATTTTGAAGCATAACCAGCATCAATCCCTTTTTCAATCATTTTATTGAATGAAAGAATTGACCCGGTCTGAAGAATACCGCAAAGGATCGTCTGCTCACCCATAAGGTCAGATTTCACTTCGGCCACAAAGGATGATTTCAAGACCCCAGCCCTGTCGCCACCAGTGCCCACACAGTAAGCTTTTGCAATTTCAAAACCATCCCCATTGGGATCATTCTCAGGATGCACCGCAATGAGGGTTGGAACTCCAAAACCGCGAACATATTCAGCACGAACCTCAGACCCCGGAGACTTTGGAGCGACCATGATAACCGTGATATCCTTACGGACCTGCATTCCCTCTTCAACGATATTAAAACCATGAGAATATGAAAGGGTAGAACCTTTCTTCATCAGTGGCATAACGGCATTAATAACACCAGAATGCTGTTTGTCGGGTGTAAGATTGATTAAAAGATCAGCCGTAGGAATCATCTCTTCATAGGTTCCAACTTTAAAGCCATTACCTGACGCATTTTTATACGATTGACGTTGTTCGCTGATCGCCTCAGCGCGAAGAGTGTAAGAGACATCCAGGCCTGAATCACGCAGGTTTAATCCCTGGTGCAATCCCTGAGCCCCACATCCGATGATTACTATTTTTTTTCCATCAAGTTTTGAAACACCATCAGTAAACTCTGAGCTGTCCATGAATTCGCAGGTTCCCAGCTGAGCCAACTGAAGACGAAGCGGTAACGTGTTAAAATAATTTGCCATTGTTTTGAATATTAATTGATTAAAAATATGCTGCTTTAAAATTTAATACATTAGAATAATTAGCGGCTGGCAACTTGCGACTTGCAAATAACGACCAACATTTTACAAACAAGGAACGTAACTTTGTAAATGATCAACTGCAACTTACAATTGATGACCGGGGATTTATAATTAATCACCGGGACTTTACAATTTGCGATCAATAAATAACAACCTTTAAAAATACTTTTACTTTTAAAAGACAAAATCGAACCCTAAATATCAGATAAAATCAACAACGACCAAATATTTCGACCGAAGTTTGCCAGCCGCCAGTAGCCAGTAGCCAGCTGCCAGTCGCCAACAAATTCTGATTCTACAAAGCAAAGGAATATTTACCAAAAAGTATTGGAAAAAACAGTTTATTTTAGGTACTTATCATGGAATAATATTAGGACTAAAATAGGAAAACATATAGAAAGCCTAGTTGACAATACGATACCTAATGATTTAATTTGGTAATTTTACCTGTTACATTAATCGTTCGCTACGATACCGGATTGGCGTAAGTCCCGTTTCGCGTTTAAAAAACTTCGTAAAATAGGACTGATCTTCAAAGTTTAGCCGGAAAGCTATTTCAGAAACACTCAGACTGGTGTGGGCCAGCAACCGTTTTATCTCAAGAAGTTGTTTGGCTTTAATAATCTGAGATGATGTTTTTCCAGTAAGTATTTTAACAGTTTGGGTGAGGTGATTAGGGGTCACACCGATCATCTGTGCATAATCACTAAGTAAGAGGTTCTGTTGATTATGCTCTTCGATGAGGTGAAAGAATTTTTTAACCAGTATTTGTCCTTTCCCTTTGTGTAACAATTCGTCGTTCATCTGATAACGGGCAGCACAGGTAGTGAGGATAAGATCAAGGATTGAACGAAGCAATTCCGGTGTCGATTCTGTAATATCTTTGATCTCCGTAATTCCTTGCCTGAATAGCGTTTCAAGGAAGGCAATATCGCTCTCTCTTTGAAGTAATAACGGAGGGTTATCCTGATGAATCGTGTAAAAGAACGGAAATTCAATCAGACTATCCTGGTTTCCGCGGTTAAGCAAGTAAAAATCGGAAGTGAAAATAAAAATATACCCCTCAATGTCAAGTGAAAGTTCAAGCTTATGGGCCTGTCCGGGTGACATAAAAAATACACATGGAGGTTTTATTTCATATTTATTACCGTCGATAACATGAAAGCCGGAACCTTTTTGAAGGAAAAGCACTTCGAAAAAATCGTGCCGGTGGGGATAGGTTACGCTGAAATGGCGGTTGGCGTCAAAAACCTCAACCTGAAATTGCTCGCTTTTCCGCTCAGGGGAGCTGAAACTTTGCAGGCTATAGACCGGTAACTGTTCGGCTGAGGGTTTCATCAGTTGAATTTAGAATTAGAAACGAATATACAAACTTAATACGGAAACAATGGATTCAAATTATACTTAAATTTGTAATAAACGAATCTATCATTCTCAAAAACCAATAAAATGAAACAATTAACATACAAGGTTTTATTGAATCCTGAGCCTGAGGGTGGATTTACGGCAACGGTACCCTCCTTGCCTGGTTGTATAACTTATGGAGAAACTGTGGACGAGGCAATGTTAATGGCAGAGGAAGCCATTGTATTATATGTTGATAGTCTTGTTGCTCATGATGAAAAAGTTCCTGATGAAACAAACATGCTTGAATATGCAATAACAATTCCGGCCAATAAATGAGCATTATCCCGGCTGTCACACCGAAAGATATCATAAAACTTCTCGTGAAAAGAGGGTTTTTATTGGATCGCACAAGTGGAAGTCATCAAATCTGGTTACACCCGTTTAGCCGTAAACGTGCAATCATTCCAATGCATAATAAAGATTTGCCAACGGGGACACTTTATGCTATTCTAATACAAGCAGGTATAAACAAGGATGAAATTTAAAACGGGATATCAGACTGAAGTGATATCCCGTTCTTAAATATGTAAACCAGAACCTGTTTAAGATTCCTATTTGCTTAGGTATTCAATAATCCAGTCGCCCACAGCCGATGTGCTGAGCGCTTTGGATTTGTCATCACAAAGGTCTTCAGTAACGGCGCCAGCTACGATTGAAGCTTCAACTGCCTGACGGATCAGTGCACCCTCCTCCATTAAGGAGAAAGCGTATTCAAACATCATTGCAGCAGAAAGTATTGTCGCACAAGGATTGGCAATATTCAAACCAGCTGCCTGCGGATATGAACCGTGAATCGGCTCAAATACAGAGGTGTGAATTCCAATTGATGCAGATGGAAGCAGACCCATTGAGCCTGAGATAACGCTCGCCTCATCGGTAAGGATATCACCAAACATATTCTCGGTAACCATTACATCGAATTTCTTTGGCCACTGAATGATCTGCATCGCAGCATTATCGACAAACATATAGTCAACGGTCACTTCAGGGAACTGAGGTTCCATCTCTTTGGCAATCTGGCGCCATAGACGGGATGTAGCAAGAACGTTTGCTTTATCGACAACGGTAAGTCGTTTATTCCGTTTCATCGCAAACTGGAAAGCCAGTTCAAGGATACGCTCAACTTCCATGCGGGTATAGACACATGAATCGAATGCGGTATTTCCATCTTCAGATCTTCCCTGAGGTTGACCAAAATAAATTCCTCCGGTAAGTTCGCGAATAGCGACGAAATCAACACCCTGAATTCGTTCCAATTTCAACGGTGATTTATCAAGGAGTGATTCAAAAATGATTACAGGGCGTATATTGGCATACAAACCTAGCTTTTTACGCATTGAAAGTAACCCTTGTTCAGGCCTGACTTTAGCAGAGGGGTCGTTGTCGAATCGCGGATGACCGATTGCGCCAAAAAGGACGGCATCGGAATTCATACAAAGGTCGTGCGTTTCATCAGGATAAGGATTTCCTGTCTCATCGATTGCCACTGCACCTACGAGGGCACTTTGGGTAACCAGCTCGTGACCAAATTTCTGACAAATAACCCGGGTGACGCGCAGCGCCTGTTCCATGATTTCCGGCCCGATACCATCGCCGGGCAATACTGCAATGTTAAGCTTCATTCGTTGAATAGATATATGATTTAAATTTTACTATTATGCTTATTAAAAAACCCTTATTTAAACATTCCTGACCTTAGTAGAATTAATACAAATCATGAAAACAACCTTATTACCTTATTTATACTAATTATAAAGATTAAAACCTAAAAAACCGTCAGACTCTAAAAAATAAGGAAATAAGGTTTTAAAATCAGGAAATTTGTATGCTACTAAGGTTGAAAATATAAAGAATAAGGTTTTTAAAAAATAAAAAATAAAACTAAGACCAGGGTCAACTGCAAAAGGCTCAGCTAGAATATCTGAGAATCATTTTCAATGATATTCAACATTTTCATTGTTGCCTTGATCGCAGCAGCTGTCTGGTCCGGATCGAGGCCACGGGTCTTAAATTCACGTCCCATGTCCCATGTAATGAGAGTTTCAACCAATGCATCTGTTTTACCGCCCGGTGGAATAGTCACAACATAGTCAACCAGCGCAGGAAACTGTTTGTTTTGTTTCCGATAAATTTGTTTTAACGCATTCATAAATGCATCATATTGTCCATCGCCGGATGCTGCCTCCTCAAAATAGATACCGTCAATTTCAATTGCTACAGTTGCCATAGGACGGAGGCCCAATGAATGGACAATGGCATAATTACGAAGAATAATTTTTTCGTTTACAGTTTCATTTTTGAGAACATCCGAAAGGATATAAGGAAGGTCATCCGAGGTGACCGACTCCTTCTGATCTGCAAGTTCAATTACTTTATTTGTAACCCTAATCAAATCTTCCGGATCAAGACGAATCCCCAGGTCCTCCAGATTTTTGGCTATATTAGCCTTTCCGGATGTCTTTCCGAGTGCATATTTACGAATACGGCCAAAACGTTCAGGGAGCAGATCATTAAAATAAAGGTTGTCCTTATTGTCTCCATCTGCATGAATTCCACTGCATTGCGTAAAGACATTCTCTCCGATAATAGGTTTATTTCCGGAGATTCGGATTCCGGAAAAATTCTCTACGATCCGGCTGACAAGGCTTAACTTTCGTTCGTTGATTGAATTCGGAAGTTTAAGCT
Organism: Prolixibacteraceae bacterium; assembly: GCA_947475715.1. GTDB lineage: Bacteria > Bacteroidota > Bacteroidia > Bacteroidales > Prolixibacteraceae > JAAFHB01. The sequence continues at coordinate 23,039 of CANJNY010000050.1, read as the reverse complement.
GATCGTTAAGCAAAGCAATAACGGATGAGAGGGGTGCATTTCCGGCGCGTTCGCCCAAGCCATTGACTGTGGTATGGACTGTATTTATTCCGGCACGAATTGCCGCGTCAACGTTGGCAACAGCAAGGTCATAATCGTTGTGTGCATGAAAGTCAAAATGAAGATCGGGGAATTTGCGAATCATCGCGGCACAAAACTCAAAGGTCTCCATTGGATTTAAAATCCCCAATGTATCGGGCAACATTATACGACCGATCTTTTCGGAGCTTAACCCTTCGAGCATAAAATCGACATATTCCGGAGAATTCCTCATGCCGTTTGACCAATCCTCCAGGTATATATTCACCCTTATGCCCATCTGTTCAGCCAGGTGGAGTGAACTCTTTATTCCGTTTAAATGTTCTTCGGGGGATTTCTTCAACTGTTGTGTAACATGTCGAAGCGAACCTTTAGCTAAGAGATTCATAACTTTCCCACCAACCTGTGCAATCCATTCAAGGGATGTCTTCCCATCGACGAAACCAAGAATTTCAACCCGCTCAAGGAAACCTGCTTCTTTAGCCCAATCAAGCACTTTCTTAGCACCTCTTAACTCCCCATCGGAAACACGTGCAGATGCCACTTCAATAAAATCGATCCGGATCTCCTCAAGAAGGATTTTTGCAATGTTTAACTTTTCCAGTTCAGAAAAGGAGACCCCTGAGGTTTGTTCACCATCCCTCAAGGTAGTATCCATTATATAAATCATATGCTTTGTGTTAGTTTCCAGAGTTGAATCTTTGAGTAATTAAGCCTTTTCAAATGCAATAATCTCGTCATTGAGACTAATTAAAAAATCGATATCATCATATCCATTCAACAGGCACTCCTTTTTATAGGAGTTAATATCAAACTTAACAGACACACCTGCAGCGATATTTGTAATAGTCTGATTTTCAAGATCTACTTCAAATTTTGCAGTAGGATCAGCTTCGACGGTTTCGAATATTGAGGCAAGAAACTGATCTGAAACCTGAACCGGTAATAACCCGCAGTTCAACACATTACTTTTGAATATATCAGCAAAAAAACTTGAAACGACCACCCTGAATCCAGCATCATAGATTGCCCATGCAGCATGCTCTCTGCTTGATCCGCTCCCAAAGTTCTTGCCTCCGACTAATATCTGACCCGAAAAACGGGCGTTATTCAATACAAAATCAGCATTCGGGGTGCCATCTTTTTTATAGCGCCAGTCTCTGAAAAGATTATCTCCAAATCCTTTACGTTCCACCGCCTTTAGGAAACGTGCTGGGATGATCTGATCGGTGTCTACATTCTCGATAGGAAGTGGAACCACTGTACTGACCAGTTTCTGGAATTTTTCTATTGACATATCTTAATAATTTGAAAATCGTTGTTAATTAAAAATCTCTCGGATCGGAAACAAAACCCGTAACCGCAGCAGCAGCAACCATTAATGGACTGGCAAGCATCGTACGTGCACCAGGTCCCTGGCGTCCTTCGAAGTTTCTGTTCGATGTCGAAACTGCATATTTACCTTCAGGAATCTTATCCTCATTCATTGCCAGACATGCAGAACAACCGGGTTGACGCAGTGCAAATCCTGCGGCCTCAAGGACCTCAACGATCCCCTCTTCCCTGATTTGCTGTTCCACCTGTTTAGAACCGGGAACAATCCATGCAGTTACAGATTCAGCCTTCTGCTTCCCTTTTACAAATTCAGCAAACAGTCTAAAATCTTCGATACGTCCGTTGGTACAACTGCCAATAAAAACGTAATCGATTTTTTTTCCCTTGATTTTATCTCCGGGATTTAATCCCATATATTCCAATGACTTATTAAAGGTAATAAGGTCAGATCCTGTGAGGTTTTTTCCTGTCGGGATTGACCCACTTACCCCAATTCCCATTCCGGGATTGGTACCATAGGTGATCATTGGTTCAATATCAGCTGCCTGAAAATGAAATTCTGCATCAAAAACAGCATTATCATCAGACTTAAGCAGCTTCCATAGTGCCAGTTTACGGTCCCATTCTTCTCCTTTAGGGGCAAATTCCCTGCCGTTAACATATTCAAAAGTGGTCTCATCAGGAGCAATCATTCCCCCGCGGGCTCCACATTCAATACTCATATTACATAAGGTCATACGACCTTCCATGGTAAGGCTGCGAATTGCAGAGCCTGCAAATTCAACAAAATAGCCTGTACCACCTGAGGCCGAAATTTGCGAGATTACATATAATGCGATATCCTTCGCGGTAACATCAGTTCCGAGCAGACCATCGACGCTAATGCGCATTTTTTTGGGTTTTGGCTGAAGGATACACTGGCTTGCAAAAACCATCTCCACTTCGCTGGTTCCGATTCCGAAAGCAATGCTTCCAAATGCACCATGGGTTGAGGTATGGCTATCGCCACAAACAATAGTCATCCCTGGCTGGGTTACACCCAATTCAGGACCAATAATATGAACAATGCCATGATATTTATGATCAAGACCATACATCTGAACATTGTTTGCTGCACAATTTTGTTTAAGCGCCTCAACCTGAACACGGGATAACTCCTCTTTAATAGGAAGATGTTGCTCAAGGGTAGGGACATTATGATCAGGTGTGGCTATTGTATTTTGTGGCCTGAAAACTTTCATCCCACGGTTTTTCAAACCTAAAAATGCAACAGGACTTGTCACTTCGTGGATAAAGTGCCTGTCGATATACAAAACATCGGGGCCGTCCTTCACCTGTTTAACAACATGGGCATCCCAGATTTTATCAAAAAGTGTTTTTGGTTCCAAAATGAAAATTATTAAAATTATTGAATGATTATAAATCTAACTGGCTATTGCTTATTTTACAGCAGCTTTTTCTGCATTTCCGATTTTATTAATTGCATCAATAAATGCCTCAACAGAAGCGATAATGATATCGGTATTTGCTCCAAAGCCATTATAGATACTCCCATTGTACTCAACCAGCATATGGACTTTTCCAATATCGTCGGACCCTTTATTAATCGCCTGAATCAGAAACTCCTGAAGGGTTACCTTACGGTGAATAATACTCTTGACCGCTTTAATCGCAGCGTCGACAGGACCATTTCCTGACTCGATAGCAGCGAATTTTTCTCCGGCAATATCCAAACGGATTGTTGCCATAGGAATGAGGTTCTTCCCGGTAACGACCTGTAAAAAGTCAAGTTTGATACGACGTTCACTTTGGTTGCGTTCACCGACCAGTACCAAAAGATCATCCTCCTTGATGTCCTTCTTTTTGTCTGCCAAAAGTAAGAACTCCTGGTAAACTTCATCAAGTTTTTGCTTTTCAAGGACTATTCCCAATAATTCAAGGCGATGTTTTAATGCCGCACGTCCACTGCGTGCCGTCAGTTCAATCGACGACTCACTGATTCCCACCTCAACAGGATCAATAATCTCATAGTTCTCGCGATGTTTAAGCACACCATCCTGATGAATTCCACTCGAATGGGAGAATGCATTCCTGCCAACGATAGCCTTATTCGACTGAACAGGCATATTCATTAAACTGGAAACCAGACGGCTTGTCTTATAAATATTTTTTGAATTGATATTCGTGTACAAATTAAGTTCTTTGTGAGATTTCAAAATCATCACAATCTCTTCAAGGGCTGTATTTCCTGCCCGCTCTCCAATCCCGTTGATTGTTACTTCAACCTGGCGGGCACCATTCATCACACCGGCAATTGAGTTGGCGGTCGCCATACCCAAATCGTTATGGCAATGAGTTGAAATTACCGCCTTATGAATATTTGAGACGTTTTCCATCAAAAACTTAATCTTTTCACCATAGTCACTTGGCAAACAATAACCGGTTGTATCGGGAATATTCACAACGGTTGCACCTGCTTTGATAACCGCTTCAATTACCCTTGCAAGGTAGACGTTATCGGAACGACCAGCATCTTCAGCGTAGAACTCTACATCCTCAACATACCTTTTTGCATACTTCACCGCAGCAACGGCCCTGGCCAGAATCTCATCCGGATTGGAGTTTAGCTTGTATTTAATATGATATGGAGATGTGCCGATTCCGGTATGAATCCGTCCACGTTTGGCATATTTCAACGACTCGGCCGCAACATCGATATCTTTCTCAACCGCACGGGTAAGGGCGCAAATTGTCGGCCAGGTTACTGCCTTTGATATTTCAACCACCGAATTAAAGTCACCCGGACTTGAGATGGGAAAACCTGCCTCAATAATATCAACACCCAACTGTTCCAAAACTTTGGCTACTTCGACCTTTTCTATTGTATTCAACTGACAGCCGGGAACCTGCTCGCCATCCCGCAATGTCGTATCGAAAATAAATACGCGATTATCCATAACTTGTTTTTATTAAACTATTTATGACAATTATATCTTGCTACCCTCTTCAAGCTTTTCAAACAGTGAATCACGCTGTTTGAGGAATTCGCTCAACCGCTCGACTGGAGAACGGGTGATAGCGATTCGTCCCGAACGGATGAACTGCAAAACGCCAAAGGTATTCAATCCTTCGAATAGTGCCTGCGTCTCCTCCTCATGCCCCGTTTTTTCGATAACAGTATATTCACTTGTTATTTCAAGAATGCGCGCATTGTGCGACCTGATCATTTTTTCGATCTGATCACTATCCATTAATGCCTTGGTAGGAACCTTGTACAAGGCAACTTCCTGGAAAATCATCTCATCATTCGTATTATAAAACGCTTTAAGCACCTCAATTTGCTTGTCAATCTGTTTTACAATATTCACTACTTTGTCAGTTGTCTCATTAACCACGATGGTGAACTTGCTGATTCCCTTCAATGCAGATTGCGAAACGGTCAGACTTTCAATATTGACTTTGCGACGTGTAAAGATAATGGTTATCCGGTTAAGTAATCCAATATGATTTTCGCTGTATGCTGTTATGATATATTCTTGTTTCATCTTGTTGAATTTTTTAATTTGAATTTATTTCAATTCATCTGCACTAAGGATGATTTCAGCGACTGATTTACCTTGTGGAACCATTGGGAAGCAATTATCTTCTTTCTCAATATGAACCTCAAGCAAGTAGGGACCTTTATGGTCGAGCATTTTCTTCATTTCTCCTTCGAGATCTTCGCGATTTTCAACCAAACAACCTGGAATGCCATATGCATCAGCAAGCTTTACGAAGTCAGGGCTTAAAATCTCGGTATAAGAATATCTTTTTTCAAAGAAAAGTTCCTGCCATTGCCTCACCATTCCAAGGAAATGGTTATTCAGAATTACAATCTTTACTGCAAGATTTTCCTGCGCGATTGTACCCAACTCCTGAAGGGTCATTTGCATTCCGCCATCACCGGTGAAGATGACAACTTCGCGGTCAGGGGCACCCAGTTTGGCACCCATTGCAGCAGGCAAACCAAAACCCATTGTTCCCAAACCACCACTGGTGACCCAGCTGCGGGAATCTTCAAATTTTGTATAGCGGGCAGCGGCCATCTGATTTTGTCCGACATCAGTAACCACAATTGCCCTATTATCGGTAAGAATAGATGTCATACGCACAACTTCGCCCATTGTCAAACCCGCTTTCAGCGGAGCAAGATCATTTTTAATAACCTTCTCCTCTTCAATAACCCTTGCCTCTTCAAACTCAGCCAACCATTCAGGATGGTTATTCTCATTAACCAGCGCAAAAAGTGATTTAAGGGTATGTTTTGCATCGCCGATTAAGGCAACATGTGATTTCACGTTTTTGTCAATCTCAGCAGGGTCAATCTCAATATGGATCACCTTGGCTTGTTTGGCATAGGTTCCAACAGTACCTGTAACCCGGTCATCAAACCGCATCCCTACAGCGATCAACACATCACATTGATTGGTTTTAATGTTCGGTCCGTAGTTTCCATGCATCCCTAACATACCCATATTCAAGGGATGATCGGTGGGTATTGCGGATAATCCAAGTAGCGTGCCCGCTGCAGGTATCCCGGTTTTATTCAGAAAGCTGATTAATTCCTCCTCACCGCCGGACAACATAACACCCTGACCATATAATAAATAAGGTTTCTTTGAATTATTGATCAAATCTGCAGCCTTTTGAAGCAACAATTTGTCTGCAGGATACTCGGGCACATAAGAACGAATCTTTGTGCATTTGGAATAGGAATATAATACCTTGGCAAATTGCGCATCTTTGGTAATATCAAGCAATACGGGGCCCGGTCTTCCGGTTGAGGCAATATAAAAGGCCTTTGCTATCGCTTCCGGGATCTCTTCGGCACAAGTTATCTGATAATTCCATTTGGTAATAGGCATCGTGATACCGATTACATCTGATTCCTGAAATGCATCGGTACCCAATAAGCTGGAAATAACCTGACCAGTGATACAGACCAGGGGGGTAGAATCGATAAGAGCATCGGCAATACCGGTAATCAGATTGGTTGCACCCGGACCGGAAGTAGCAATACAGACACCTACCTTGCCCGAAACACGTGCGTACCCCTGAGCTGCATGAACAGCACCCTGCTCATGACGTGTAAGGACATGTTTAAGGTTGTGATGGTGATCATGCAGCGCATCGTAAACCGGCATAATTGCACCGCCGGGATATCCAAAGATTGTATCAACACCTTCGGCAATCAAAGAGCGGATAACCGCTTCAGAACCTGTAATTTCAACCGGTTCCTGATCGAGAATATTGTCGTTTATAACAGATGTCATAGCTTTATTATTTTAGATTAATCAATTATTCTTACAGCACCCTTATCTGCCGAAGCAACAAGGCTTGCATATGCTTTTAATGCTTTACTTATAATTCGGTTTCTGGTTTGCGGCTGGTAAGCCATCTTTCCACGATCTTCTTCTGCTTTTTTCCGCTCATTCAGGACCGCTTCGGATATCATGAGTTCGATACGACGTTCAGGAATATCGATTTCAATAATATCGCCATTCTGAACAAGGGCAATTGCACCCCCGGCAGCGGCTTCAGGTGAAACATGCCCGATGGATAAACCGGAAGTTCCACCGGAAAAACGACCGTCGGTGAGAAGTGCACATTGTTTGTCGAGCTTTGAGGCTTTCAGATATGAAGTGGGATAGAGCATTTCCTGCATTCCCGGACCACCTTTAGGCCCCTCATAGCGAATAATTACCACTTCTCCGGCTTTGACCTCACGTTTAAGAATACCTTCACAGGCATCGTCCTGTGATTCATAGACACGTGCCACACCGCTAAACTGAAAAACTGATGGATCAACCCCAGCAGTTTTGACAATGCAACCATCAACAGCAATATTACCATAGAGTATCGCAAGTCCTCCCTCTTTGGTGTAGGCATTTTCAACATTGCGGATACACCCTTTGGAACGATCAGTATCCAATTCTGAATAGTATTTCTCCTGTGATCCAAGGTGAAGATTCCGTCCGATATTTCCCGGAGCAGAACGATAAAGCGTTGAAGCCTCGCCATCGGTACCGGATCGCAGAATATCCCAGGTATTGATAGCTCCGGCCAGGGTATCATCGGTAACACGGGAAACAGAAGTATCCAATAATCCCCCCTTTTCGAGTTCACCAAGGATTCCCATAATACCGCCAGCTCTGTTTACATCCTGAATATGATAGTGCGAGTTCGGCGACACTTTACAGATACAGGGAACTTTACGCGATAATGCATCAATATCCTGCATGGTAAAATCGACCCCCGCTTCGTGCGCTACGGCAAGCATATGTAAAACAGTGTTCGTCGATCCACCCATTGCAATATCCAGTGTCATCGAATTCATAAAAGCAGCCCTGGAAGCAATATTACGGGGTAATACCCGTTCATTTCCATTTTTATAATAATCCCAGGTTATCTCGACCAACCGTTTGGCAGCTTTTTCGAACAGTTTTTTACGGTTTAGATGAGTTGCAACAACAGTCCCATTACCTGGAAGTGAAAGCCCCAATGCCTCAGTGAGACAATTCATCGAGTTTGCAGTAAACATTCCAGAGCAGGAACCACAGGTAGGACATGCATCCTGTTCAACTTTAGCCAAAAGAGTGTCGCTTACCGAAGGATCTGCAGCCATAACCATGGCATCAACCAGATCGTATTTTTTACCTTCAACAACTCCTGCCTCCATCGGACCACCCGAAACAAAAATGCACGGAATGTTGAGCCTCATCGCAGCCATTAACATTCCAGGGGTAATTTTATCACAATTCGAGATGCAAATCATGGCATCCGCTTTGTGCCCGTTGATCATATATTCGACACTATCGGCAATCAGATCTCTGGATGGAAGTGAATATAACATTCCATCGTGCCCCATTGCAATTCCATCATCGATAGCAATGGTATTAAACTCGGCAGCAAAACAACCTTGTTCCTCAATTAACCGTTTGACCATCTGCCCAATTTCATGAAGATGCGCATGCCCCGGCACAAATTGGGTAAATGAATTAACCACAGCAATCAGGGGTTTGCCAAAATGCTCCTCCTTCATCCCATTGGCTCTCCATAAACTTCTCGCACCTGCCATCCGGCGGCCGCGTGTTGTTGTTTCACTTCTGAGTTCAAATTTCATCCTTATATTCTGTTTTAAAGGTGAGATGTAACCTGCCCCGTTATCCCGGATTTAAGTACATCAACTTAAAATTTCATTTAAAAAAAAGCCTTTCTCATTTCGAGAAAGGCTTTCATATGTCTTCGCACACAAATAGATCACCTTCCTCTGTCGATATTGACGAGAATAAGAATGACCAGTAGAATGCTATGAGATAATATATTTTTCATACTAATATAAAACGCAAATATAATCAATTAACAATTGAAATTTAATTTTTGTTCAACGGAAATATCCGCTGCCCATACTTTAAAATAAACTTCGAGACAAAACTACAAATAAAATTATTAAATCAAAATAAAATCGTAAGCAATTTTTAATTTTTTCGGACAATTCGATATTTATTTCAATGATTTACTTTTGCTTGATCCGGCTTTGAGCTCATGAAGAGTTGTGCTATCCCAACTATTTTGCACCCCAGTATTTTTGAACTAATTAATTTTACAATCAGGTTAAGGGGGCCACTTCAAGATTATTTGTCCATAATCAGTGCAGGTTAACATGCTAAAATTAACAGTTAAGAAATTTGTATATTTACAATAATTCAAATAAAAGAGATTTATTCAATTTGAAATCCCGGTTGAACAGGAAGCATGAATTCGTATCTAAAATAAGCATGAATCTATTTACTAACGAACTAATCATCAACTAATGATCAGGAAAGGGAAACAAAACAAAACAAAATCGGTAAATCCTCGTTTGAATGTTGAACCGAATTCCAAATTGCCACAAAACCCCCTGTTATGGATAATGGCGATCTCATTGCTTGGTGCCTCGCTCTATTTTTCAACATATAAATATGACTTTAGTGCCGACGACGGGATGTATACCTACTTTAATTCTGCTACCAAGGGTGGGATGTCCAGGACCGGTGATCTGTTCAGATTCGGGAGCATGCACTTTTTAAATATAAACCCCATAAATTCAGGAGCATATCGCCCATTTACACTGCTTACATTTGCTGTCGAAAAACAAATAACCGGTGAATTCAAACCAGTTTACGGACATATCTTTAATATCATTTTATATTTTCTTGTACTGTTTGTGGTCGGGCTTTTGCTTCTTCAACTGTTTAAAAGAAAGGGGCTGCCGGCTATGATTCCTTTCATGGCGTTACTTCTCTATGCCCTTCATCCTATTCATGTTGAAGTTGTTGCCAGCATTAAAAGCCGCGACACACTACTTTCGGCTTTTTTTGCATTTTGGGCAATTAACTATTGGCTCAAAAATACCGGAGGATTGAATTGGCAGAAAAATCTAATTATAAGCCTGCTATTTCTTATCGCACTGCTATCCAAAGAGGAGGCATTGACCATCGTAGCTGCTGTTTTTCTGATCTCTTTTTATTTTCTGAATAACGATTCTTACCAATCTTTCAAAAGTACGTTTCCCTTTCTGATCACTGCAACCGGCTACCTTGTTTTGAGAATGATTGTACTTGACCCGCCAACTTCAAACTACGACAATTTATTAAATAATATCATCTTCAGTCTGAACGGAACAGAACGAATTGCAACCAATTTATACATCTACCTATATTACATCAGGCTTTTGGTTTTTCCGCATCCCCTGTCATGGGATTACTCCTTTAATCAGATCCCGGTTAAAACAATAACCGACCTTTGGGTTTTAACTTCCGCTATATGCTTCATCCCAATGATTTGGTATACGCTTAAAAATATCCGGAAAAGAACTATTACCGGCTTTGGAATTTTGTTCTATCTGGTTACATTTTCTATTTACTCGAATATAATCCCTTCAATAACAATCGGATCGACTATTGGTGAACGTTTTATGTTCATCCCATCCCTGGGATTTTGTATCGTTTTGGTGTATGGCTTATATCTCTTTTTGAAGACACGAAACACGATTAAATTAAACCTTGTTTTTTTATCAATGAGTATTTTTATTGGGTTGATCTATACGGTAAAAAGTGCAAACCGCATCCCCGTATGGCAGAATCAACTCACCCTTTGCTACTCCGGCATTAAGGATGCTCCCCAAAGCTGGAGAACCCATGTGCTTCTGGGAGAAGAACTCAGGCTAAAGGCCCTGGCGATCAATGCAGACACTGCACTTTTAAAGCAAAATAAGGATACTGTCAATAAAACATTTCAGGATGCCGTTTTTCATTATAATTTGGGCTATTCCATAATAGACAATAAAGTAAAACAACTTAATTATTTGCAAGGATTAGGTGAATGTTATTTGCATCTTGGCGATACTGCCGCTGCAAAAGCGACCTTTATACGTTCAAGTGAAAACCCTAAATTATTTTTTGCCCAGTTTAAGCTTGGAATGCTCGCTTTCAACGAAAAGGATTATCTTGCAGCGGTTACCTATTACCAAAAAGCACTAAATGCAGACTCTCCTGATGTAGTTTCAACCTGCAAAAATCTTGGAGCTTCGTACCTGTCGCTAAAAGAATATAATCAAGCGATTCAAGCTTATGAAAAAGCACTGGAATACAAATCAGATCCAGACATTAAATCGAGCCTGGCAATGTTGTATTCGAGCATTGGTGAATTTGAAAAGGCAAATAGAATAATGTCAAATAACACGGCCCTTACCGCCGAAGAAAAGAATTTCAATAACCTGATGAATGGAGGAATCGGAGCCTATAATCAGGGGAAATATGCAGAGGCGATTCAGTATTTCAAACAGTGCGATCCATTATTTAAAAAGTTTGGTGGTTATTCAAAATTTCCCGATTTTTTAAATAGCTGGGCCCGCAGCCATTTAAATATCGGGCAGGTTATCGAAGCAAAAGCAATTTTTCAACGTGTAATTTTCATTGACCCTAAAAACTATTATGCAATGATGAATCTGGGGAATATTGCTTTTCATAACGAGACTGATTATTCCCTGGCCACATTTTATTTTTCAAAATGTATCGAAACAAATTCACCCGACTATTTCCTCTCGTTCAGCAATCTTGGAACATTGTATTTAATTCAAAACCAACCTGAAAAAGCGATAGAAAATTACGAGAAATCACTGAAGTATGGGACATCAGAAATGGTGATCCGCAACCTGTTTTTATTATGGAGATCAAAAGGAAATCAGGAAAAAACGGTATATTACAACGCTTTAATAAATCCAAATGGAAATAGGAATTGATAGTTTTGCGGCAAATATGACTGGTGACAGTTCAGGTTCACCATCAAACAATATGATTGCGATTACGGAACTGCTTGAAAGAATAGAACATGCAGATAAGTCCGGTCTTGATATTTTTGGGATCGGAGAACATCACCGAAAGGAATTTCTCGATTCGGCACCAACCGTAATTCTCGCTGCTGCAGCGGCCCGAACAAAACGGATCAGGCTAACAAGTGCTGTTACGGTGCTCAGTGCGGATGATCCGGTGAGGGTTTTTCAAAACTTCGCCACCCTTGACCTGGTATCGCAGGGAAGAGCAGAAATAATAGTCGGAAGAGGCTCATTTACAGAATCATTTCCGCTGTTTGGCTTAAATCTTCATGATTATGATGCCCTATTTTCTGAAAAACTAAATCTCTTACTCACCTTGCGGGAGAATGAGGTTGTAAACTGGTCCGGAAGATTTCGTCCTGAACTCAGAAATCAGGCAGTTTATCCCAGACCAGTTCAAAATTCCTTGCCGATTTGGCTGGGAGTCGGAGGCACGCCGGCGTCGTTTATCCGTGCCGGAAGGCTTGGTTTACCCCTGATGGTCGCCATTATTGGCGGTGAGACGCGAAGGTTTCGTCCACTTATAGACCTGTACCGGGAAGCCGGTGAGAAAGCAGGATTTGCACCAGAACAACTCAGGGTGGGTTTACACTCCTTAGGCTATGTTGCAAATACAACTCAGGAGGCGATAGCAGATTACTATCCGGGATATGCCCAAACCTTTACCCGTATCGGAAAAGAGCGCGGATGGCCTCCGGTCTCCCGTGCCGGCTTCGATGCACAAATGGGAACTTATGGTGCGCTTTTAATTGGCAACCCCGAAGAGATTGCCCATAAAATCATAAGGCACAGCGAGTCACTTGGAGGTATTTCAAGAGTCACTTTCCAAATGGATAATGCCGGATTGTCGCATACAAAACTGATCCAGGCGATTGAGCTAATCGGAAAAAGAATCGTACCACTGATTAATCGATAAATCATTTTAGCGGAAAATTATTAAGGTACTTTGCGGTTTTATATCGGGTATAATCCCAAATTTAAATGATTTTCATAGTTCGCATTAGTTTTTCCAATTATATTATATTTGCAAACAGACCGATGAAATTATTTGCATTCATATTATCCTGCTATATCCTGTTTCTCACTGCACTTCCGTGCATCGACAAACCGGAGGATACGACTATGGATGATTCCGGATTATCGAAACTCCCTGCCGATAATCATTCAAATGACTCCGACCACTGTTCCCCCTTTTGCAGTTGTTCATGCTGTGTCACTCCGGTAATTTACCAGGTATATTCAATCGAATTAGAATGTTTCTTCCAGGTTGAAGCACATTATTTCGAATTTGAACCAATCGCTGTTTTATCCCCCACTTCAAATATCTGGCAACCGCCTAAACTAAGTTAATACAATCAACATGCTATTGTTTATCTGTTTCAGAATTCTGAAACAGTATAAATATTTGTATTAATTTATTTAAGAATTAAAAATTATGATAGAAAATATCATTCGATTCTCAATAAAAAATAAATTTATTGTCGGGCTATTTGTATTTGCGTTAATCGGCTGGGGTACCTTTTCTCTTACACAACTGCCGATCGATGCAATTCCGGATATCACAAATAATCAGGTGCAAATAATTGCTATCGCACCTTCATTGGCTGTACAGGAGGTTGAAAGTTTCATTACTGCCCCAATCGAAGTAGCAGTAGCCAATATTCCTGACATCATAGAGCTCCGTTCCATCTCACGTCTGGGATTATCCGTGATCACGATAGTTTTCAAGGACGATGTAGATCTTTACTGGGCCAGGCAACAATTGAGTGAAAGACTCAAGCAAGCAGAGGATATTATTCCGACGGGACTTGCCAAAATAGAACTTGCCCCAATCTCATCCGGATTGGGAGAGATTTACCAATACCGCCTGGCCGTAAAAAACGGATTTGAAAAGAAATATACGCCAATGACCCTTCGTACCATTCAGGACTGGGTCGTTCGCCGTGAAATGCTTGGAACCTCCGGAGTGGCGGATATCAACAGCTATGGCGGATTTGTCAAACAGTTTGAAATAGCTGTAAATCCGGAAAGATTAAAAGGGATGAACCTTACACTGATCGATATTTTCAATGCTCTTGAGAAGAACAATGAAAATACGGGTAGTGCTTACATCGACAAGAAGCCTACCGCCTATTTTATTCGGGGGATTGGCCTGGTCAAAACCATTGATGATATTGAAAAAATTGTAGTGAAAAATAATCCCTCCGGAACTCCTGTATTGATTCGCGACATTGCAACCGTTCAATATGGCAGCGCCACGCGATATGGTGCACTTGTGATTGACACCTGTGAAGCGGTGGGTGGGGTTGTAATGATGTTAAAAGGAGCCAATGCCCATGAGGTTATACAAAATATCGAAACACGGGTTCAATCCATTCAAAAGTCAATGCCGGAAGGAGTTACTATCGAACCATTCTTAAACCGTTCAGACCTGGTTAACAGAGCCATCGGAACGGTTGTTCGGAATCTCGTCGAGGGAGCTTTAATTGTTATTTTCATTCTTGTATTACTGCTTGGCAACTGGCAGGCAGGGCTAATAGTGGGGTCGGTAATACCCCTTTCGATGCTATTTGCAATCTCTCTCATGAATATTTTTGGCGTGTCGGGCAATCTGATGAGCCTGGGAGCAATCGACTTTGGTCTTATCGTTGACGGTGCAGTGATAATCGTGGAGAGTGTTGTTCACCGGTTGTATTTGAGCAAGCACCATCAAATGGCGGCAACAAGAATGTCACAGGAACAAATGGATGAAACCGTTCTTGATTCGGCAAAAAGAATGATGAACACTGCCACCTTCGGACAAATTATTATTCTGATTGTTTATTTGCCTATTATCGCTTTAGTTGGAATCGAAGGTAAGATGTTCCGGCCAATGGCTCAGGTTGTTGCTTTTGCCTTAGTGGGAGCAGCACTTCTTTCACTCACCTATGTGCCTGTCGCTTCTGCCCTGTTTTTAAGTAAAAAAAACGGACCCAAATCCAACTTCTCCGATAAGCTGATAGCCATGCTTCAAAGCGCATTTGACCCGGTTATCTCCTTTGCACTTAGGCGCAAAATAGTTGTATCCGTTTCTGCAATAGCACTGTTTATTTTCAGCATACTCCTCTTCACCCGTCTGGGTGGTGAATTTATTCCTCAATTAGAAGAGGGTGATCTTGCTGCAGGGGTAATAACCCTGCAGGGTGGATCACTTTCAAATACTGTTGAGATGGTTCAAAAAGCCAATACAATTCTATTGGCCAATTTCCCTGAGATTAAACACACAATTTGCAAAATTGGGGCTGGTGAAATCCCTACAGATCCAACACCAATGGAAACGGGAGATTACATTATTACGCTAAATGATAAAAGCACCTGGAGAACGGCGAAAACCCGTGAAGACCTGGTCAAACAAATGGAGGAAAAACTAGTCGTCCTTGCAGGGGTGAAATTCGAGTTCCAACAACCTATCCAGATGCGATTTAACGAATTGCTTTCAGGATCAAAACAGGATATTGCCATTAAAATCTTTGGCGATGACCTCAATACGCTGGCCAAAAAGGCAGACGAGGTGGACAAAATCATTCGCCAGCTAACCGGAGTGGAAGACATTAATGTCGAAAAGGTTACTGGTCTGGCGCAGGTTCAGGTCAGCTACAATCGTGACCGGCTGGCACAATATGGACTCTCGGTGAACGAGGTAAACCATGTATTACGTGCCGCTTTTGCAGGAAGTCAGGCCGGCGTTGTTTTTGACGGAGAGAAACGTTTTGCCCTGGTAGTAAGGCTCGATAAAGATTACCGCCAAAGTCTTGAAGATGTAAAAAACCTCTCAGTTGCTCTTCCCAATGGCGGACAGATTCCATTTGAACAGGTAGCTGACATCGAGATCAAATCGGGACCTGCTCAGGTATCGCGTGAAAACACAAAACGTCGAATAACCATTGGATTTAATGTCCGGGGCCGTGATGTACAGAGTGTCATTTCAGAGGTAACCCAAAAGATTGATTCCAAAATATCATTACCCACTGGTTATTATATTTCTTATGGCGGGCAGTTTCAAAATCTTGCTGCGGCAAAGTCCAGATTATCCGTTGCCGTGCCGGTTGCGTTACTTTTAATATTGATTCTGCTCTACTTCACATTTAATTCTGTCACACAAAGTTTACTGATTTTCTCAGCAGTGCCCATGTCTGCAATTGGCGGAGTATTTGCACTGTGGTTGAGGGATATGAATTTCTCCATATCCGCAGGGGTCGGTTTTATTGCACTTTTTGGCGTCGCGGTACTTAATGGAATAGTACTGATCGCCGAATTCAACCGCCTTGAAAAGGAGGGTATTTCGGATATCACGGCAAGGGTACGTAAAGGTTTGCAAATCCGGTTCAGACCCGTTATCATGACTGCACTGGTAGCTTCGCTTGGGTTTCTCCCGATGGCGTTATCAATATCGGCAGGTGCCGAAGTTCAAAAACCACTGGCAACGGTGGTTATAGGCGGGCTGATTACCGCCACATTGCTAACCCTGATTATTCTGCCCGTTTTTTATATCCTGATTGCTTCGGGCAAGGATCGGTTTAGATCGAACAGAAAATTAGCCAGGCCGGCAGCAATTTTACTTCTCTTAATAGTTGTATTCCTATTTACAGATCAGCTAAAAGCACAGCCCCAAATTACAACGTTAAAGCAGGCTGTTGAATTAGCCTTGACCAAAAACCTGGAAGTACGCTCCTCTGAATTTCAGGTCAATGTTCAGAAAGCCCTCAAAGGTGCATCATGGGACATCCCTAAAACGACAATTAACGGAGCGTATGGCCAGTTTAACTCATACTCCAGAGACAAAAGCTTAACTGTTTCGCAGTCATTTGCTTTTCCAACAGTTTACCTTAACCAGAATAAACTGGCTCAAGCCAATATTAAAAGCAGTGAATGGCAGTTAAAGAGCTCTCAGCTCGAAATTGCCACACAGGTAAAACAAGCATATTGGCAATTAGCCTATCTCCATTCGAAAAAAAGACTTTTTGGATTTCAGGACAGTCTGTATTCCGGATTTCTTAGAGCAGCTGACCTGAGGGCAAGAGTTGGTGAAACAAATCGGCTGGAAATGATTACTGCCCGTTCACAAAGTATGGAGGTAAAAAATCAACTGCAACAAATCTGTGCTGATCTTGTAATTATTAATCAAAAATTGCAAACGATTTTAAATACAGAAGCGACCATAAATCCTGCTGATACCATATTAGTGAGGGCCGATACTCCCCACTTAAGCGATACTACCCAATTGGAACAAAATCCTTCAGTTGTCTATATAAATCAGCAGATTGAAGTAGCAAAATTCGAAAAGAGACTGGCGCATAGTCAGATGATGCCCGATTTCAGTCTGGGCTACACGAACCAAACATTACAAGGGGCTCAGGAGGTAAACGGAATCCCCCACACCTTTGGTCCGGGCGACCGTTTCACAGCTGTTCAGGCGGCCATTTCAATACCATTATGGTTCAAACCTTATACTTCAAAAACAAAGGCAGCCCAATTAAAGGAGGAGGCGGCACAAATAAACGCCAAATATTACCTAAAATCACTTTCGGGTAATTACCGGTCTCTGATTGGTGAATATGTCAAATTTGGCAACAGTCTTAATTATTACGAGAAGCAGGCCATTCCGGAGGCTAACATGATTATCGAACAGGCTACCCGCGCATACAAGGTCGGAGCCATCGATTATCTCGACTATATTACAACCCTGAGTCGTGCCTTAATTATAAAGCAAAATTATCTTGAGGCTCTGAATAATTACAATCAAACGATTATCAATATTGATCTTATCACAGGTAAGATCATTTAAAATAAACCTATTATGTCAAAAAATAATTTTCGCACAATTGCGATCAGTTTGTTTCTGGTTATTACGATCAATTCATGTCATGGACCTCAAAACGGGAAACCGGAAACAAAGGGAATAGAGGTATTGCCTGAAGACATTGTGGAATTGCGGGGCGATCAGATAAAGCTTGCCAATATTGAAATCGGATCTGTAGGAACCCGGTCAATGAGTGGCTCACTTAAAGTTAGTGGAACGGTTACCGTTGCACCTCAGAATCTGGCAACGGTGTGCATGCCAATGGGTGGATTTGTTAAAAGTACATCGCTAATGCCCGGTATTGCAGTAACCAAAGGTGAAGCACTTGCTGTGCTTGAAAATCAACAGTTTGTAGAAATCCAACAAGGGTACCTTGAGGCAAAGAATCGGCTTGACTATGCAGAGGCCGAATACAACCGGCACTCCGAGCTATTTAAAGAGGATGTCTATTCACAAAAGAACCTTCAACAAGTAACTTCCGAATATAAAACCCTCAAGGCACAGGTAAAAGGTTTGGAACAAAAGCTTGCACTTATTGGAATTGATCCGGCAAAACTTAACGAGGATAATATCAGTAGTTCAGTTACCCTGGTTTCGCCCATTTCAGGATACGTAAAAGCTGTAAATGTAAATATTGGGAAATTTGTTGCTCCATCGGATATATTATTTGAGATCGTCAACAGTGACAAACTTTTTTTAGAGCTTATCTTATTTGACAAGGATGCCGATAAAGTCTCTACAGGTCAGAATATTCACTTCTTCATCAATAATGAACGAGAACAACATGATGCCGTAATTTACCAGACAGGCAAATCCATTAATTCGGATAAGACTTATAAGGTTTATGCATCCATTCCCGGAGTATGTAAAAATGTTTTGCCGGGGATGTACGTCAACGCAATCATTCAGTCAAACAGTAACAAGGTAACCTCTCTTCCTTCTGATGCTGTGGTGACATTTGACGAAAAACAATATATCTTCATCGTTGTTAAAGATAAAATTGAAAACAATCAGCCATTTACGGAATATCGGATGATCGCAGTACAAAAAGGGGTTACAGAGGGAGGATTTACCGAGGTGATCTTACCAAATGATTTTAATATTGAATCAGTACGGGTTGTGACGAAAGGGGCTTACAATTTACTTTCAGCCAAAAAAAATGCCGGTGAAATGAGCTGCAGCTGATAAAAAACTAGTTGAAAAAAACAGAAAAATCAAATTAGAAACACCTTTATGGAGCAGATAACCAACATAAAAATCACCGTCCAAACGACGATTAATGCGCCAGTCGAAAAAGTCTGGAAGTTCTGGACATCTCCTGAGCACATCACGAAATGGAATAATGCAAGTGAGGATTGGCATACACCCTATGCTGAAAATAATTTACAGATTGGCGGAAAGTTCCTCTCAAGAATGGAGGCAAAGGATGGCTCCATGGGTTTCGATTTAATTGGAACATACGACTCGATAACAACGAACGAACTTATCGGATATTCCCTTGAAGATAGTCGGAAAGTAAAAATAGATTTCACTTTTAACCACTTTCAAACTACTATTAGTGAAACCTTTGAAGCAGAAAATACGCATCCCCCAGAACTCCAGAAAAGTGGGTGGCAATCAATCCTGGACAATTTTAAAAAATATACGGAATTAAACGAGTAATAAACTGCCCGCGAATAACCAGGCTGCTTTATTGGATAGTCCCTTTTACGAATATTAAATTAATGGTACATCTGAACGCGTAAATTGAACTTTAATGAATTCCATATTGTTATAATTCAGATTTAAAATAAGCTCATCATTAAAAACATTTTCGTTATTAAAATCATGAAAAAATTATTAATATCATTTATCTTGGCATTAATCTGGATGGCTCCGGAAGTTCTGTTCGGACAGGAAAATTATGAAATCCAGGTCTATCCATCCGAAACCATTGAGAAGGGTTTTACAGGAATTGAAATTCACAGTAATTTCTCAACCTCCGGACAGGGAATGTCCGATCTGGTTCGTCCCACCGAACATGCACTTCGCCAAACGCTGGAAATTACACATGGTTTTACTCCGAACTTTGAAATTGGCTTTTATCAGTTCCTGAATACGCAGAATCAGTTTGGAAGCCAATGGGTTGGCACTCATTTACGGCCTAAAATAACGTTGCCTGCAAGATTTAATCTTCCGGTGGGACTAAGCCTGTCGACCGAAATAGGTTACCAGCGCAGAGAATATTCGGCAGATACCTGGTCCGTTGAAATCCGTCCGATTATCGACAAAGAATTCAAATTAGTTTATATCTCGTTAAACCCTGTATTAGGAAAGTCTCTGAAAGGAGTTGATGAGAATTCACCTTTGGACTTCGCGCCCAGTTTCAAAGTTGCATTCCATATTAATCAGAAAATAGATTTCGGAACAGAATATTATGGTTCAACGGGCCCACTGTTTAATCCGTCCAAAATTCAGGATCAGCAACACACAATTTATGCAGCCCTTGATTTAAACCTCCATCCGAATTGGGAATTTAATTGTGGAACGGGTTGGGGAATGACCAAGTCGACCGATGGATTCATCGTTAAGCTAATTGTGGGATACAAATTCGGGGATAAAAACAAAGCAAAAAAAGGGTAATGATTATCCTATAATGACTTTTATTATGAAACCTGGCTAATTTTTTTTGAAGATGAAATCAATCAGACCTTTACTGCAAACGATAAAAATCGAATACTGTAAAATCAGTATAATTTATATTTTTTTTGCAATTCTAAGCTGCTCATGCAAGAATGAGATTCATAATCAAATCAATAATTCAATCTTATTTATTCAATCCGGATCTGTTTGTGGTAGGGGATCGGGTACCGATTCGCTAAAAATAACAAAAAGTGAAATCCTATACAGCTATTATATACCTCGTCTTTCGGATAAACCACAAATTCTTAAGAAAAGGGGTATTTCTAAAGAGGAATGGAATCAAATAATCAATTGTTTTAACCCTATTGAATTTTCAAAACTAAATTTCAACTCATGCAATGTTTGCTTCGATGGATGCGACGAATGGATTTTGATTTTAAATGAACTTAATTTACATAAAATAACCTTCGCTAAGGGGATGAAAATTGACAATTTAAGTCAGTTGCAACTCAAATTATCCGCACTTAGGGCCGAATTCAATCCGTGACAATTAAATTCAGCTGTTATTGGTTGGAAAAATTGAGATTAAATGAATAAAATAAGCCAAACAATAAAATATGGTTAGAAAAACATTAAAAGGTGCCCGGAATGCAAACTTATTCTTCCTGATCTGCATTCTTTGTATTCAAATTATTTTTGCAGGGCGATTATTTTACGAAAATGATAGGCTTTCAATAGCTTTTATAACATCAATTTCGCTAATAGCACTAATAATTGTTGGCTTTTTCAGGGTGATCCTGCATCATAGCCGACTGGATAATCCAATCCGGATGCGAAGTCACGACGGAAAACCCCGGCATAATTTACATACAAACGATTGGATTTATGCTCTTTGTACGAGCATCGGGGCCATAACCACCTATTTCCTTAGTGTGAACTTAAAGCTTGGCCCGATATTAGGAGCCTCTATTGTTGGTGTTATCGCTTCCGCTATCTCCTATTTCTTCAGAAGTAAAGAAGTATTCAAACAATTGCCAATCGCTTTTTACTGCGGCGCTTTCGTCGGGATGTCTGCAGAATTCATCCTGAATAATATTGTTATTGTTGGGTTGTCCGGATTTCTGGCAGGTTTAATTTTTATTGGCACAAAAAACATCTTAATTGGTATAGGCGGAAGGTTAGGAACAATAGCCTTTCTGAGTGTGTGCATCGTTTATGTATTAATTAAGTATACGTTTAATGCTTAATACTTTAATTATCCTGATTACCACAACGCTTGGTGCATTGCTTACCTCTGAGATCAGCAACAGGCTTAAAATAAGCAAAGTTGCAACATCTGCCTCCTTATCTTTGGTTTTTGCCTCCTTTTTTCATTTTTTTCCATCCGTATTAAACTCCGATTTAACCAATTTACTTCCTGCAGCATTCTTTGGTGCGACCTTTACCGGAATGTCTGCTGAAAAAGTAATTTATAAATATCAAATTATTCTAGCAGGAATCCTTTTCGGTTTGATTTTTATATTTATTACTCCCTATTTCTCCGGTTTTGGCGGTGGCTTAGGCATATCTGCAAATATATCAATCATTACAACTTTAGGCATAAAAATTCTCTTTGAGAGAATAAAAATTTTCTATTATCGCCAATTGCCACAACTATTGAAAAATAAATAGGGTTAACAAAATAAGCAGGTCGTTTTGAAGCTTTCAGTGAAATTATTTAATTTGCTCTGAGGACATTAGTTCCCCGACAATTCCCTCCATAACAGATCCCATTTCACGCTGTGAACCCTGGAAATTATTCACGATTACAGCGAATATAACCTTCTGACCCCCCTCGCGAGTGAACATTCCTGCCAAACTTCTGACCCGGGCCATTGAACCGGTCTTGGCTTGCAGATTATTCTCAAGTTTAGACCCCTTGAATGCAGACTGTAAGGTTCCACTTTGTCCAGCTACAGGTAACGATTTAAAGAAATAATCACGATTCTTGCTCAAATACAGCGTGCGAATGACTTCTGTCAGCGTTCGGGGACAAATACCGTTTGATCGCGATAAACCACTCCCATCAGTTGGGTAAAATCCATCGGTATAAATTGCTTTTTCAGTCCAAAACTCCTTCATGGCTTCAACGCAGTCAGACAATGTGGTTGACCCTTTCCGAAAACGACCAATCTCGCGTAATAAATGCTCTGCAAAAAGATTAATACTCTCATGATTCAGCGGAACAATCAGCTCTTGCAGTGGAGGCGACGATTTATCAGCTAAAAGGAGAAAATCTGTGGTCTTCAATTTAGTCTGGCTGATAATTTTACCCGAAAACCTAATTCCATGTAATTGCATCTCTTTTACAAATTCAGCCGCAGCAATTCGGGATGGATCCGGCATTGAACCCTTTACGACAAAATCGGCACGCCCCCCGGGAATAGATCCTTCTACCAGTTGGGTTAAAGAACCCGGCGCCCCATATATCACCGTTTGATCACGATTTATAGTAGAAGAAACAACCAGATTGGCCAACCTTAAACTATCTATAGTTGGGGTAATATGGTTAATTACAGTTAGCTCCCCTGGCTTTTCCGATGAAGAAAAATGGATCTTATAGCTATTATCGGAATAGGTTAGTGCAGAGATTCCTGCTCCGTAGTAATTCCCAATATCTTCCCATAACCATCCTCCAGGTATGGGTTGTCCGGACAATTGAGACAAATCCAGGATCAGATTTCCATCAATTAATGTTATTCCCTTTTGCAC
>CANJNY010000049.1 GCA_947475715.1 Prolixibacteraceae bacterium | reverse complement strand
TGCCATTATTTCTGATAATTCTTTTAGGATTTATTACGATGCGAACCGAGGTTGTACGACCTGGCTGGGTTGATATTCTGAATAAATATGCACTCTGGATTGGATTGCCTTCATTAATCTTTGTAGCGTTGATAAGGCTTGATTTTAGATTTAATGAATACGGAAGTTTGATTCTTATTAATTCGGCCTACCTTATTGGTTGCATCTTTTTGGCCTTTCCTATTAGTCTTTTTTTTAAAACCTCTCTCATTACACGGCGGACACTATTTCTGCTGCTTGGTTTTGGAAATGTCTCCTACCTGGGTATTCCATTATTGTCGACTGCCTTAGGTCAGGAAGCGATAGGCGCTGCCATACTACTCTCCGCTGTTTATCCTTTTTGGTTGTTTACACTGGCAATTGGGTTAATCGAAATAACAGGCCATGTGAAGGTCCATATCCTGATTATTATTAAGAGACTGGTTACAAATCCGCTATTAATCGCTGTGTTCGTCGGGGTTTTGGCTTCCTGGCTAAAAATTCCTGTACCCCCCACTTTGATTAAAACTCTTGATCTGTTTGCTCAGTCAGTTACTGCAGTGGTGTTATTTTCACTAGGGATTTTTCTGGGTGCACAACAAATCGGAACCCGTAAAGAGTGGTTGCCGGTATTAGGGCTCTCACTTGTAATTTTGATAATTCTTCCCGGAATCTTCTATTTTGCAGCAAAGGGATCGGGCATGACAAATATCCAGTTTCGATCTTCAGTGCTCGATGCTGCCATGCCGGTAGGACTTACGGCCTACGCCATGACCGAACAATATGAGTTAAATGCTTTATTAACAGGAAGATTAGTTATCTTATCGACTGCTCTTTCGGCTATTATTCTGCCGGCCTGGATTGTATTTACCTCCTGAAAATGAATCACTATGGTGACTTTCAGTACAGCACAACCTCGCGAAATTATTTATTGACCGATTGTTAATCTGCTTAGGGCTGATCTTCCACCGCAAATATTTTCTGAAAATAGCGTATCGCGCAATCCTGCAGCGTTTTCAGTTTTCGCTCCTCCGGAATTACCGGGGCAAGGGTATTTTGATGAAACAGAGGCCAACCGTCAGGATCTGTTCCGCTTCGCTTTACCAATCCCATCTCCTGATAAAGCGTACAACTTCCAAGATTTATAAGGTTGTGTTTTTCCTCTTTTGTAAAAGTCTGAAATGATAATCCCCTTTCGCGAATACCTACCAGAAAGAGCACTCCGTTTAAATCAACATCAATCCCAAAATGCTCATTAAGGGTTTTGCATAAATCATTCCAATTGTTCGGGGCTTTCATGTTCAGGCTTTTTGCAAAAATACAACTAATCAGATAATTTACATGCCTGTTATCACTATTCAGAAAAGACCTTTTTACTGCTACTATTAGGTGTATTTAAGTTTTCAATAAAGTGAGGCAATGGAATAAACACAGCAAATAAAAATTCAATATTACGGAGAACTATTCAAAAAGTAATCTCCTCCGATTATTAAATAAATTTTGTTTTAAAACTAATTCGTTGGTGTTTGCCAAAAGCTTTACTTTGCTGTGAAATATCTTAAGCATTAAGTAATGGCGAAAATTTTACCAATTAAGAGGGAGAGTGACTCTATCAGTCCTTTGGATAAACTGAATTGGTCCGACAGAAACTATTCTGTTTTGAACAATCTGATTTGTGATTATGGAATTGGGGGGAAATATTATGATCCCCAAAAACCTCCCTATGCCGTTTTGGATTGGGATCAGACCTGTGCTCATTTCGATGTTGAAGAGGCCGTGCTGCACTATCAGGTATTTAATTTTCGGTTCAAACTCTCAAAGGAACAGTTCAGAGGAATTTTAAAGGATGATATTAATGGGGTTACTCAATTATCAGCAGATTATCAGAATCTACCCTTGTCAGATATAAACAACGATCTTATAAATGATTATAATTTCCTGTATGATAATTTTCTAACTGGGAATGGGTCAATGAGTTTTACTGAAATTCAGGTTACTTCTGAATACCGTGATTTTATTTCAAAAATTCTTTTTCTTTATGCCGGATATTGTTCAACTTCAGGCATTACCGATTATTATGGTTATCCCTGGATCACCTACTTACTTGCAGGACATACAAAATCCGGGATTCAAATAATGGCCAATGAGGCCATCACCGCTGAGCTTGGAAACGTCTTAAAGAAGGAGACACTATATTCACCCGAACTGTTTGAAAGTAAGGCAGGGGCGATAACCGTAAGTTTTAATACCGGTTTACGTGTTCTTCCGGAGATGCAGAATCTGATTCAAACTTTCAAACGCTATGGAATTGAAGTTTTTATTGTTTCGGCAAGTTATAAGCCAGTTGTTGAGGTAATTGCCGGAATTGGAAATTATGGTTACCATGTTCCCTCTGAAAATGTAATTGGAATGGAGCTTGAAGCAGATAGTGATGGCAAAGTCTTGCCTGAATATAAACATGGATGGGTTAAAACATTCCGTGAGGGGAAGGTAGAGGCTATAAACCGGGTAATAAAAGGGGAACTTGGTAAGACGTGGGATCCGCTGTTTTCGGCTATCGATAGTGATGGTGACTATGAAATGGCGACAAGTTTTCCCGGTATGAAACTTACTTTAATCTGGAACAGGGTAAAGGGGGGTGACATCGGTGAACTTAGTCAATATGCATCTGATCAAATGGATAACCTGAATCCCGGATATATTCTGCAGGGGCGCAATGAGAATACAGGCCTGGCACTTCCCTGCTCCGAATCGATTCTTTTGGGGAGCACCACCCTGCAACTTTTAAAACAACATGGATGAATGGATTATAAGAATTATGACAGATCTTGAAGAATTGTGATTTTAAGTGAAAATTCATTACTTCATTGTTAAGAATCAAAAGATTCGTCCGGGAATGGTTTGTATACGGGGCAAAAATTTTACTTTTGTGATTAGGTTATTCAAACAGTTGAATTCACTGCGCGTTATATAAGCTAGAAAAGATAAAATGAAGAATTTAAGGATTGTTGATATTTTAAAATCGGGTCAGGTAGGCACCGAGATTACTGTTAAAGGGTGGGTGCGTACCCGTAGGGGTAGCAAAAATGTGAATTTTATTGCCTTAAATGACGGCTCTACAATTCATAATTTGCAGGTTGTTGCTGATGTGGAAAGTTTTGGGGAAGAACTTCTCAAGTTAATCAATACCGGTGCCGCGATTGGCGTTATCGGAGTTCTTGTGGCTTCCGCCGGGTCCGGTCAGTCTGTAGAGTTGCAGGCATCAGCCATCGAGGTTATCGGTGCAGCCGATCCTGAAAAATATCCGATTCAGCCAAAGCGTCATTCACTCGAGTTCCTGCGCGAAATGGCACATCTCAGACCACGTACTGCAACTTTCAGTGCTATTTTTCGTATCCGTCACGCCATGATCTTTGCCGTCCATAATTTTTTCAATGACCGTGGATTCTATAACGTTCACACACCTATTATCACAAGTTCTGACGCCGAAGGGGCAGGGGAGATGTTTCGTGTTTCGACACTTTCGCCCAAAGATCCTCCGCTCGATGAAGAGGGAAATATCGATTATTCGCAGGATTTCTTTGGTAAGGCAGCTAATCTGACTGTTTCCGGTCAGCTTGAAGGTGAACTTTTCGCCATGGCATTATCACGCATTTATACCTTTGGTCCAACTTTCAGGGCTGAAAATTCAAATACCTCTCGTCACCTTGCTGAGTTCTGGATGATTGAACCCGAAGTGGCTTTCTTTGATCTGAATGATAACATGGATCTGGCTGAGGAGTTTCTCAAATATCTGATCCATTATGCACTTGAACATTGCATGGATGATCTGCTCTTTCTGAGCAGCCGGCTGGTTGAGGAGGAGAAGAATAAACCTGCTGATCAGCGATCGATGGAGTTGATTGAAAAACTGAGATTTGTGGCTGACAATGATTTTGTGCGCCTTACCTATACCGAAGCGATCGAAATTCTTAAAAACTCGAAACAAAATAAGAAAGGTAAGTTCCAGTATCCAATAACCGGTTATGGCGCAGATCTTCAGAGTGAGCACGAACGGTTTCTGGTTGAGGTTGAGTTTAAAAAACCGGTTATCCTTACCAACTACCCCAAGGAGATCAAGGCATTTTATATGCGTATGGACGATAATGGGAAAACCGTTTCGGCAATGGATGTGCTTTTCCCGCAAATCGGTGAAATTATCGGAGGCTCGCAACGTGAAGAGAGGCTTGATCTGCTCGAAAAACGGATGGACGAGATGAACATACCCAAAGAGGATATGCAATGGTACCTCGATACACGTCGGTTCGGAGGATGTCCACATGCCGGCTTTGGACTTGGATTTGAAAGACTTCTCCTTTTTGTAACCGGAATGAGTAATATCCGTGATGTAATTCCATTTGCCCGTACACCGAAAAACTGTGAATTTTAAAACCTCGCTCGCGAAGTTTTATTTTGCTACCTTTAGAACCGAAAACGGGTTTATAAGATTATGCAGAAATTAAGTCTCCAACAGAAATTGCTTCAAAAGCTTTCACCTCAGCAAATACAGGTGATTAAGCTGTTGGAATTACCTAGTCTGGTGCTCGAACAACGTATCAAGAAAGAGCTCGAAGAGAACCCTGTGCTTGAAATTGAAAACGAGGAATATGGCTCCTCCGATGAGGAGTTTTCAAATGAATTAAAATCGAATGAGGATCATGATAATGAGGAGTTTTCGGTAAGTGATTACTTGAACGAGGAGGATTATCCCTCCTATCGGTATAACGCCCAGAACACATCCAAAGATGATAAAGTAACTGATATCCCGTTCTCCGATGGCACCTCTTTTCATGAATACCTTCAGGAACAGGTTAGCATGGAGATGCTGGATAATCGGGAAGCTGTTTTAGCAGAGCATATTATAGGTAATATTGATGAAGATGGTTACCTGCGTCGTGACATCACCTCTATCGTTGATGACCTTGAATTTTCACAAAATATTAAAACCAACGAGACAGAGCTCATCAAAATTCTGCGAAAAATTCAGGAATTGGATCCTCCCGGTGTTGGGGCACGTAATCTGCGCGAGTGCCTTCGATTACAGCTCTACCGGAAAGGGAATCTAAAGCCCGAAGTTAAGCTGGCCGGGCAGATTCTTAGAGATGCTTTCGAGGAATTTACACGTAAACATTTTGATAAAATTGGGCGGAAATTCGGCGTTGATGATGAGACTCTTAAAGATGCAATTGATGAGATTCTTAAATTAAATCCTAAACCCGGGAGTTCATTCAGCAATAATATAAGTCAGGGCAATCAGGCTATTATTCCGGATTTCATCCTGGAGGTTGTGGACGATGAACTAAAGCTTAGCCTGAATCAGCGTAATGTGCCGGAGTTAAACATTAGCCGCCATTACTCTAATATGCTCCGTTCCTATCAGGACAACCGCAAAACAATGACCCGCGATGTGAAGGAGGCTGTACTTTTTGTCAAGCAAAAAATCGATTCGGCAAAATGGTTTATCGATGCCATTAAGCAGCGACAGGAGACGCTGATGCTTGTGATGACCGAGATTTTGTTGTATCAGAAAGATTATTTTGTTGAAGGAGATGAAACCAAAATGCGACCAATGATCCTAAAAGATATTGCCGATCGAACAGGTCTCGATATTTCAACTATTTCAAGAGTTTCCAACAGTAAATATATCCAGACCCACTTTGGGATTTATCCCTTGAAATTCTTCTTTTCCGAATCGATGCAAAAAGATACCGGAGAAGAGGTCTCAACGCGTGAGATTAAATCAATCTTACAGGAATGTATCGAAAATGAGAGTAAGCAAAAGCCGCTTAACGATGATAAGCTGACTCAGATCCTCAATGATAAAGGGTATGAAATTGCAAGAAGAACGGTTGCCAAGTATCGCGAACAACTCGATATTCCGGTAGCCCGGATGCGTAAGGAACTATAGGAATTCAAATTGAAAAATATAAATAGCAGAATTCAAAGTTGGCATTTATATTTTCAACTTGTAATAATTTGTACTTTGCACGTTGTATTTTGCATTTTGCATTCCAGAACTGACTTCTGATTCTACGTAATAAATTTATAACCGATCCCCTTCAATGTCCGGATATGATCATTTCCAATCTTTTCCCGCAATTTCCGGATATGGACATCAATCGTTCTGTCACCAACAATGACATTATTTCCCCATACCGATTTGTAAATTTCGTCGCGTGTAAATACTTTATCTGGTTTTGATACCAGCAATGAGAGCAATTCAAATTCTTTTCTTGGTAATGTGAGCTCTTTCCCTCCAATAATCAGGATATATCTTTCCTTATCGATTACAATATCTCCGATTGTCAGTATTTTGCTATTATCAGTGTTATCCGATGCTATTCCGCCTGAACGTTTAAGAAGCGCCTTAACGCGGCTGATCAATACTTTTGGACGCACCGGTTTTGTGATATAATCATCTGCGCCTGCTTCAAAACCGGCTATCTGGGAATAATCTTCTCCGCGGGCAGTCAAAAATGCGATTACTACATTTTTACAACTGGGTAGTTTTCTGATTTCTTCACAGGCTGCAATGCCATCCATTTCAGGCATCATTACATCCAGGATAACAAGATCAGGTTTAACTTTACCTGCCATTTCAATTGCTTCCACACCATTTCGGGCCAAATATACTCTAAATCCTTCACGTTGAAGATTATAGCTTACGAATTCCAAAATATCCTCTTCATCATCGACCAGAAGGATTCGTGGTGTATTGTCTTTTTCTACCATCGCATTATAAAGTTGAATGCATTAATTTCATTAAAATAAATATAGATATATTTTGGGTTTTCGGGTGGCACGGTAAAGATATTATTATTTGTTATATTTTTCGAGCATAAAAGTAAACGTTGTTCCTTTATCAACCTGGCTTTTGACATGAATTGTTTGTTCATGTGCCTCAATGATATGTTTAACAATTGAGAGTCCCAGGCCTGTTCCCCCCTGAATTCTCGATCTGCTTTTATCTACACGGTAAAAGCGTTCAAAAATGCGAATGAGGTCTTTTTTCTCTATTCCGATGCCATCATCACTGACCTCAATGAGTACCATTTTATCCATATCATAGAAGGCGACATTTACATTACCCCCTTTTTTTCCATATTTTATGGCGTTACCTACCAGATTACTAATTACTTCAAATATCCGTTTTTTATCAGCCATCACATAAACAGCTTTATTAGCCTGGCTTATCAGATTCATGCTGATTCTGCGTTCTTTTGAATCCCGCAATTCGAATTCAAAAACCTCTTCAGTAAGTTTGACCAGATTAAAAGGCTCCATTTCGATTTTAAGTTCTCCCGATTCAAGCTTGGTGATCGATTCAAGGTCTTCCACCACACTGATCATCCGGTCGATACTTTTCTCAGTCCGCTCCAGATAAAGTCTGTTGATCTTCGGATCTTCCAGACCACCATCCAATAATGTGAGAATATACCCCTGAATATTGAAAATGGGTGTTTTTAGCTCATGTGAAACGTTACCAACAAAATCTTTCCGATATTTCTCAAGTTCCCGCAAGCGGTCAATCTCGGCCAGCTTATCTTCGGCCCAGAGTTTAACTTCCTGATCGACTTCCGCAATGATGTCTCTGTTCCCATGCATCAGTTTTATTACCCGTTTACGCTCTATCGGAACTTCCCGAATGGTTTTATAAATGGGAGTTATTTTATCATTAATAAGAATAGATAGTATATAAAGTGTTGTAAAATAAGATATTAAAAATAACACTGGAATAAATAGCGCAGACCAGAAGGTCCAGCCTAACCAATGTGCTAAACCCATTAACAGCGCAGAAAAGGCTGTAATAATAACAGAGGCTGTGATGGATAGTTTCTGAGGAGTGCTTGTTTTTAAGGGAACCATCGATAAGAAAGATTAAAATTCAAGGTGTCAAAGTTAGATTTATTTGCGCTTTCTTCCAATTATTCCCCTTACTCACTAATTAACATTTATTTAATACACGTTATGCACGTTGATTGACCGGTCAGAAATACCTTTGTCAGTTCGAAAAAGTTAACTGATTAATGGAAAAATTCTATCCGATTTTTTGGTTTCTCCTGGGAATGTTTGGTACGTGGATAATCTTTGTTTATCCCCGTAGAGTAAAACGCGTTCCAAAATCAGAGCCTGGAGCCTCAGATAATGATGAGTTTTCCGAGCCGTTGATAAAGGCAGAAAGTGTATTGGTAAAAACCACTGAAGACTCTTCGAATGCCATTATTATGATTTCAAAGGCTTATTATCTTGGGATTTCGGCTTTTCATTCTCAGAATGTGGGACTATTGGAGGAGATTGAAATGGAGATTGAAGAGTTTAATCAGCGTGCCAGAAAATTAAAGGCCAATACCTATCGGGTTATCCAGCAGCTTCAACATGATTCCATAGAGACCGGCCATTATTATGTGCAGATCGTCGATTACTTGCGTGAAATGGCCCACTCCATTAAATACGTTGTTCGTCCCCTTCAGGAGCACCTGAAGAATAATCACCGTCCCTTTGGGGAGGATCAGAGTGCTGAATTAACCGAATTTAATAATCAGGTAACCGATTTTCTCAACTTCGCCCTTCATATTATTAAGGTCTCACGCTTCGAACAGATTGATGACCTGATCCGCAAACGTAAAGATATTCTCGAATTGATGCACGAACAGGAAAACAGGCAAATCCGCAGGATTAAACGCAGAGGAACCAATAGCCGCAATTCTGTTTTGTATTTTGGGGTAATGTCCGAAACCAAACACCTTCTGCTGCAGACTGTGAATCTGCTAAAAGCAACCCGTGACTTTGTATCTTACACAAAATCATAAGTTAAAATACCCCTCACACCAGTTATTTTCAGAATTCAGGACCATTGAATTTTTGGATTTTACTAATTAGCGTAAAAAAAATCACTTATTAAAAATCAAAAATTGTAATTCCTCCGTCAGAAAGTTATAAATTAGCACGCCAATTATAATACAACTAATTAATCCATTTACATTATGAATCTGGACAAATTTTTCGGATTTCTTGTTCCTAAAGATCGCAAGTTTTTTCCACTCTTTATTGAAGCTGCAGACAATCTGGTAGTATCTTCAGAATTGCTTATCAAATTGATGGGCGAAAATGATTTAACTAAGCGCGAGGAGTATGGTAAATTGATCCGGGAAGCGGAGCACAGAGGTGACGATATTACCCATAAATTGCTGGTTGAATTAAACGGAACATTTATAACCCCTTTTGACCGGGAGGATATGCACGTGCTCATTTCAACAATTGATGATGTTGTTGATTACATCCATACGGCTGCCATCAGAACCCATTTTTATAAACTTCCCACTTTCCCTGAGGAGTTTGCCAAGATTGCCAATTATATTCATGCCGCGAATCTGGAGATTCAACGCGTGTTGCACAGTGTTAAAAATGCTTCTGACTTTCTCAAATATACCGATGCATGCACTAAAATTAGTGATTTTGAAAGTGAAGTCGATTATTTGTATCAGGAATATCTCTCCAACCTGTTTGAGTTGGAAACTAACGCTATAAACCTGATAAAGAAACGGGATATTCTGGCCTCACTTGAAAAGGCGATTGATAAATGTGATGATGTTGCGAATGTCTTTTCATCAATCATTGTTAAAATATCATAAGTATCCATGAATTTTACTCTGTTAATTGCCATCATTATACTGGCTTTTATTTTTGATTTTATAAATGGCTTCCATGATGCCGCCAACTCAATTGCCACAGTGGTATCGACTAAGGTATTGACCCCCTTGCAGGCTGTGATCTGGGCGGCATTCTTTAACTTTGCCGCGTATGCAATCTTCGAACTCCATATCGTAGATACAATTGCCAAAGTGGTAAACACGGGGGCGATAAATCTTCAGGTGATTTTAGCCGGGGTTATTGCCGCAATTATCTGGAATCTGATCACCTGGTATCTTGGTATTCCTTCAAGTTCGTCACATACGCTGGTCGGTGGATTTTCCGGCGCAGCCATTGCTTATGCCGGCTGGGGGGTTGTTCACTCCGAAAAGATAATGAAAATCGCCGCTTTTATCTTTCTGGCTCCATTGATCGGGATGTTACTCTCTTATTTGTTATCGATAGCGCTGCTTTGGATATTTAAAAGTTTTAACCCATTCAGACTAAAACGGTGGTTTAAGGTGGGACAATTGCTTTCATCTGCAATGTTTAGTCTTGGCCATGGAGGGAATGATGCCCAAAAGGTTATGGGTATAATTTCTGCTTCATTACTGGTCTATTTTAAGACGGTAGATCCTGCCTTAATTCCGCAATGGGCGCATATCACCTTTGTTGATGGTAAGATCCATGCGATACCACTTTGGATCGTTTATGGATGTTATACCGCAATTTCTGCCGGCACTTTGATGGGCGGATGGCGGATCATCCGAACGATGGGTGGCAAAATAACCAAATTAACACCCTTCGAAGGTGTCGCAGCAGAAGGAGCAGGAGCAATCATGTTATTTGGAACCGAAGCTTTTGGTATTCCGGTAAGTACTACACATACGATCACCGGTGCTATTATGGGTGTCGGATTAACAAAACGGGTCTCTGCAGTTCGATGGGGAGTAACTGTTAATCTGCTTTATGCCTGGATTCTTACTATTCCGGTTTCAATGGTGCTGGCCGCATCAATTTACTGGGTCTTTAAATTATTGGGTTTAGGTTAATAATATAGACCCTGAAGGTTTTCAAAACCTTCAGGGTCTCTTAATTTTATTTCAACTCCAAAATCATCGAAGTTTTACCCGGAACAACGATATTGTTCAAATCAGTAACTGTATTCCCTGTCATCACCTCTTTAGCAGAAGTAAATCCCTGAAGCGATTCTGCAAACCGGTTGGTATTGAGTGTTTTGTTTTCTGTATTGGTGTTAAGAATCACCATCACTGCTTCTTTTTCGGTATATCTGAAATAGACATACAAATTATCCATTGGAAAATAGTGTTTAAGTTTTCCGCTGTGAATTACGCTTTTCCCTTTTCTCCAATTGACCAGCTTTTTCAGAAATTGCTGGAATTCGGCCTGGTCGGCTGTCAAGCCAAGTCCCTTAAAACCATTGATCGGATCACCGTCCCATCCTCCGGGGAAGTCTTTCCGCATTTTTCCGTCTCCGTCACTTTTTAAGCCGGTCATCAGAATTTCGCCACCGAAATAAATCTGAGGTATTCCACGGGTGGTCATCAGAAAGGTCATCGCTGCCTTTAACTTTGGGATGTTTTCGCCAATTGCAGTAAAATAACGTTCCGTATCATGATTCTCACCAAAAATAACCAGATTATCAGCCTTAGGATAAAGATAATCAAGTGATAGCGTTTCATAGAGGTGATTGAATCCCCAACCTTCGGTCATCGATTTGACTAATGCATTTTGTATCGGGAAATCCATTAGGCTGGTAAGGTAGGAGGTATAGCCGTTTGGATTAATTTTGTCTTTTTGCCAGAATGCCACAGCGGCCGGGTTGGTGTTCCACTCTTCACCCACCATATTGAAATTGGGGTACTCATCCATTACCAGACGGGTCCAGTTTGCCATCATCTGTTTGTCGGGATAAGGATAGGTATCCATTCTGATTCCGTCAAGCCCGACGTACTCAATCCACCAAATTGAATTCTGGATTAAATAATTGGCCAAGTATGGATTACGCTGATTCAGATCGGGCATGCTTGGCACAAACCATCCGTCTGTAAACTCCTTCGCATCACTTTCTGAACCGTAAGGGTCCTGTACCGTTGCCTTTTTGTGATTTGTGATACGATAGTTTGGATATCCGTTGATCCAGTCTTTCATCGGCATATCGTTCATCCACCAATGGCTTAAACCACAGTGGTTGAAAATCATATCCATAACCATCTTGATACCTCGCTTTTTGGCTTCAGCACTTAACAGCTGGTAATCAGCATTGGTCCCGAATCGGCTGTCAACCTTGTAAAAATCGGTGGTTGAATATCCGTGATACGAGACTTGTGGCATATTATTTTCGAGTACCGGATTAACCCAAAGAGCCGTATAACCATTATCCTGAATATAGTCAAGATGATCCATGATTCCCTTGATATCACCCCCATGCCGGCCGTTGGGTTCAGCCCGGTTTCCTTTGTCAGGCATCTCCGCTTTCGAGTCATTCGAAGGATCACCATTCGCAAAGCGATCAGGCATAATTAGATACATCACATCGGAATTGTTAAATCCTACACGTTGAGAAGAACCTTTTTCGCGCGATTTTAATTCATAGGTTGATGCTACGATAGTTTTGCCGTTTTGCTTAAAATTAATTTCAAACTTTCCGGGCTTTACTGTTGGGGATAACCGAAGATCGAGAAAGAGGTAATTCGGGTTATCGACCGAACTTGAGGTGACCAGTTCAACACCATCGTATTTAATCTCAGGCTTGGTTTCAGAGATCCCCTCTCCGTAAACCATTAACTGAAGTGACGGATTTTTAAATCCCGCCCACCAGAATGGAGGTTCAACACGGTTAAGGGTTGGCTTCTTTGCTGCATATCCCGGAAGTACTGAAATAATTACCAGTACAGTAAACAGTAATTTCCCAATTTTCATTTGTTTAAATTTCATTGTGATCATGTTTTAGTAACACTTCTGATTTCATATTTCCTCTGATTAATAGTTGTTCATCATATACAAGCAACGTAATATCGTTGTCGGAGAGGTTTTCGATACATATAGAATTCTTTAAAACATTAATTTTTAAGATATTATTTCTGAAATGAATTCTGAAAGCATACGAATTCCAGTTGTGGGGGATAAAAGGGCTAAAGGCAATCATGTCGTTTTTAACCCTCATCCCTCCAAATCCTTTCACAAATGCCATCCATGTTCCACCCATTGAGGTGATGTGACATCCGTCAGCAGTATCGTTGTTGTAATCATCCAGATCGAGCCGCGAGGTACGCAGGTAAAGATCATAGGCTTTATTCTTGTAACCTACTGCTGCAGAAAGAATTGTGTGAACGCAGGGAGATAGTGACGATTCATGTACAGTTAAAGGTTCATAGAAATCGAAATGCCTTTTAATTGTTTTTTTATCGTACTGATCTTCAAATATATACATACTTTGGAGTGTATCTGCCTGTTTGATATACGGGGAACGCAGAATCCTGTCCCACGACCAGTTTTGATTTATAGGGCGCTCATCAGCGGGTATTTCACTTGCTGTTTTCAGGGTTTTATCCAAAAAGCCATCCTGTTGCAGAAAGATGTCCCGATTTGGATCGTATGGAAAGTGTATATTTTCAACTATATTTTTCCAGAAGGATGTTTCTGTCTCTTCTTCAAAGTGCCATTTTTCGACTAAACCTTCATATAACAGATGGTGGTTTTTCTTCAGGTATTCAATTGCCCCGAGGGTGTATTGAAGCGTCCATTGAGCAATACGATTGGTGTGGAAGTTATTGTTTACATTATTTTCGTATTCATTGGGACCGGTCACACCAAGCATAACGTATTTTTGTTTCTCTTCCGACCAGTTTACCCGCTGTGCCCAGAATCGGGATATTGCCAGTAATACCTCAAAACCGTTTGGTGCAAGGTAGTCCCAGTCGTTTGTATAGCGAATATAATCGAAAATGGCATAAGCAATAGCTCCATTTCGGTGGACCTCCTCAAAGGTGATTTCCCATTCGTTATGGCACTCTTCACCGTTCATTGTGACCATCGGATAGAGTGCAGCTCCGTTGCTGAACCCTAATGTAGTTGCATTCTCAATCGCTTTGGTGAGGTGCTTATGTCGGTATTTAAGTAGATTTCGTGATACCTCCACCGGGGCAGTAGCAAGAAAGAATGGAAGGCAATAAGCTTCTGTATCCCAATAAGTTGATCCGCCGTATTTCTCGCCCGTAAATCCTTTTGGGCCAATATTTAAACGTTCGTCTTCTCCAGTATAGGTTTGATGAAGCTGAAAAATATTAAAACGAATACCTTGCTGGGCTGCTATATCCCCCTCAATGATAATATCGCTGGTCTTCCATTTCTCGAGCCAGGCCTGCGAATGTTCCTGCTGAAGCTGGGTAAATCCTTTGTTAAAAGCTCTATTTAGAGAACTTATCGCGGTTTTTAGTATTTGCTCTTTGGGATAATTTTCTGAAGAGAGACTTATCGCAATCTTTTCGATGGTTAACGACTCTCCCTCTTTAATGGTTAAGGGGATAATATTAGAGATAAATTTGGCCCGGTTTTCGACATCCGCAGAGAATTCACATTTTATGCCGTTGCGCAGAATGTTTATTTTCATTCCGGTACATACATGAAACAATGTTTTTCGAACTTCTGCAACGACATAACCTTCACCAGGTTTTACGCTGACTTCAACTTCATCCCAGAATTTTTCATCGTAATTGGCATCTTCATTACGGATATCAAAGTCGATATAGGGTGTCAGTGTCACTTTATCGGAGAAGTTTAAGGCTGTGATGGTATAACTGATAGCTCCAATTTCCGAATCAACAATACTTACAAAACGAGATGTTACAACCTTTATTTTTTTTCCTGAAGGGAGCTGAGCAATAAATTGGCGGTTTAAGAGTCCAAGTTGCATATCAAGTTCCCTTCGGAATTCCAGAATTTCAGCGGTATGAAGATCGAGTATTTCGTTGCCGATTTTAACATCGATGCCAATCCAGTTTGCCGCATTTAAGACTTTGGCAAAATATTTCGGATATCCGTTTTTCCACCACCCTACGCGCGTTTTGTCCGGGTAATATACCCCCGCGACATAACTTCCCTGAAGTGTCTCTCCTGTGAATTTCTCTTCAAAATTTGCCCGGTGCCCGATTCGTCCGTTTCCCAGACTCATGAGGCTCTCCGTTATTTTGTTGTATGCAGGATGGAAGGTCTCCTCTATAATTTTCCATCCGTTATGTATGATATAATCTTTCATCTTAATTTGCTTTTTATATATCGACGTAAATAGTTACGTCCCTACAAATACAACGATCTTAATCGGTCGAAATTCATATTTTCAAAACCGGGAATTACAAACTCAGCATTTTTCAGGTTGTCGGCCTGTCCAATCCCAATGATATGCATCCCTGCGTTGCGGGCGGCATCAATGCCAGCCTGGGCATCTTCAAAGACCAGACAATTTTCGGGATTGATCCCAAGTTCTAAGGCGCCCTTTAAAAAAACTTCCGGGTCGGGCTTTGCCTTGCTAACCTTATTTCCGTCGATAACGGCATCAAATTTTTGGGTCAGGTTGATGAGATCAAGAATAGTCATCGCATTTTTACTGGCCGATCCAAGTGCAATCAAGATGCCGTGGTTTCGTAATTCATCGAGAAATTCGATCACCCCCGGCAAGATTTCATCGGGAGTCATTTCGCGGATATAAGAAACGTACAAATTATTTTTTTTATCAGCCAAAAGTTCCTTTTGATCCTGTTCAAGGGTTATTTTGCCAATATCGAGCAAAATATCGAGTGAATCCATCCGGCTTACCCCTTTAAGCCGCTCATTATGATTTTCGGAAAAATTAAATCCAAAGTCATCGGCAATCTTTTTCCAGGCAATATAATGGTATCTCGCGGTATCGACAACGACGCCATCTAAATCAAATAAACAAGCTTTAATCTTCAAGATTTACGATTTAGAAGTGATAATATGTTCTTTTACAAAGACGACGGTTAACCCTGCGATCACCATCGATATTCCGGCAATGCCAAGCATCAGGATCGCTTTTCCCCCTACCAGGGTCAAAACCAAACCACCCAATAATCCTGCAG
The DNA here is from genome assembly GCA_947475715.1 of Prolixibacteraceae bacterium. Lineage (GTDB taxonomy): Bacteria > Bacteroidota > Bacteroidia > Bacteroidales > Prolixibacteraceae > JAAFHB01. The sequence continues at coordinate 15,616 of CANJNY010000049.1, read as the reverse complement.
CTATCTGAGGAATCGTAATTGTGGCATTAAAAATGCCCATATATACACCCATTTTATCCGATGGAAGTGCTGCAGAAAGGATGGCATAAGGCATTGCAAGTATCGCTGCCCATGCGATTCCGATTCCTACCATCGAAAATACTAACCCGTATTGATTTTTTATCAGTATCATGGAGATTAACCCAAGCCCTCCGGCCAGTAATGAGAGCATATAGATTGTTTTGCGGCCAAATTTGTTGGCCAGTTTTGCCATAATCGTAGAGAAGATTGCTCCAAACAGACTGTAAACGGCAAAGATTACACCCACCCAGTTACCGGCCTCGTTGTAACCGGCCGATGTAGAATCTCCTGCAACAGTATTCCAAACATTCTGCGCAACCCCGGGAGTAGTATAGACCCACATCAGGAACAGGGCAAACCAGGAGAAGAACTGTACAATTGCCAAACGCCACATGGTTTCAGGAATCTCTTTAAGCAAGGAGAGGAATGAACTCTTCCCGGTCTCTTCCGGCTTTGGTTGATCGTATTTTTTATACTCTTCAGGAGGGAATTCCTTTGTTCTGAAACTGGTCCATAATACCGATAGTAATAGGGTTCCACCTCCAAAATAAAAGGCCCAAATTACTGTCGGGGCTACTTTCTCTCCTGCAGCCGGAACATTTGAAACGCCGATCCAGGTAAGTACAAAGGGGAGAAGAGAACCGATTACAGCCCCTGCATTGATTAAAAAACTCTGCACCGAATATCCCTGATTTCGCTGTTCTTCAGAAACCATATCACCTACAAGCGCTCTGAAAGGTTGCATGGTAATATTGAATGAGGTATCCATAAAGAGAAGCATAAATGCACCAAAGAAAAGCGGGGGAAGAATATAGGCGAAGAATTCCGAATTGGGCATGAAGAACATGGCCAATGCCGAAATAATAGCTCCTACAAGAATATATGGAATCCTGCGCCCCAGCCGTGTCCAGGTATTATCACTAAAAAGGCCGATAATTGGTTGTACAATTAATCCTGCCAGTGGAGCAGCAAGCCAAAAATAACTCAAATGGTGCACATCAGCTCCCAGTGCCGATAATATCCGGCTCGTATTGCCATTTTGCAGTGAGTAGCCAATCTGAACACCCATGAATCCAAAGCTCATGTTCCAGATTGACCAAAAAGAGAGACGCGGTTTTTTTTCCATAATGTTAATTTACAGTTTGGTGATCAGTGATAAATTAGAACAACTTATAACCATTGCAAACCAATTTACAGGATTTAAAATCGAGTAATTAGGGTTGCAAAAAGAGAACACGATCATCGGGATAAAAATCAGGACGACCAAAAGCCAAAATTAATAACAAGGGAAATTCGTAATTCCGGAAAGAAAAACGAATGGTTAATGGGGAAAGACGATTAATATTCAGGGGCAAATATAATTTGGAAATATGGCAAAAACAACAATAAAAATGGTTTAATATCAAATCTAAATTGGCCAGTAGGTTAAAAACCCTGCTGCAAACGTTTGCATTAAGGCAAAAATAATTCAGATTTTTTTTGTCGATTCCCGAATAACCAGGTTTGTATCGACATAAAAAGTCTCTCCAGGGCCATTTCTTTTAGCTTCGATGCGCTCCAACAGAACTGAGGCAGCCTTAGTTCCCATCTCGTAGCCATGCTGATCGACAGAACTCAGGGTTGGGGTAGTGATGTCTGAATAGCTGCCTGCTGAAAATCCCATTATCGCCACTTTTTCAGGTATGGCAATTCCCATTTTTTGCAATGTCTTCATTGCCCCAACAGCTGTAAGATCATTCACTGTAAATATTCCATCAGGCGGAACAGGGAGCTGAATCAGTTTACGGGTGGCAACAGCTGCCAGGTCAAACGAATCGGCAACAACTACGTATTCTTCGTTATAGGCCATGTTGTGCGCCTTTAATGCTTCCCGGTACCCCTCATAACGGAATTTTCCTATTCCCAGTGTAGTGGGTGCTGATAGATGGGCAATCCTTTTACATCCGGATTCAATTAAATGACATACTGCATTATAGGCTGCTTTTTGATCATCAATTATCACACTGTCCGAGTCAAAACCATCAGGAACTCTGTCGAAGAAGACAATGGGAATTCCACTCTCCTCGATCGATTGCAAATGGGAATAATCATTGGTCTCCTTCGAAATTGAAATCAGTGCCCCTTCGACCCTGTTTGAAAGAAGTGCCTGGGCATTGATAATTTCCCGTTCATATTTCTCGTTCGACTGGCATATCATTACGTTATAACCGGCATCGTACGCCACATCCTCAATGCCGCTAATTACAGAGGAGAAAAAATAATGTACAAGTTCGGGAATGATTACCCCAATCGTATTTGTTTTACTGCTTTTCAGTGATAACGCTACGGCATTGGGTTTATAATGAAGTTTTTTTGCAAGTTCATTTACCGCATCTTTTGTGTCCCTGCTGATATCAGGATGATCTTTCAGTGCGCGTGAAACCGTAGAGGCCGAAATACCCAGTGCTTTTGCTATGTCTTTTATAGTAACCTGACTGCTCATTGAATGGTTTAGTTCATTGGTATAATGACTTTACTAAAGTAAACAATATTATCGAAACAACAAATTTCAGTAAAATTGAGGTAATTTTTTTAATTATTAATTTTCCGGAAATAAAAACATGTTGTATAACATATTTGCTGCAAACGTCACCGCAAACGTTTGCATTGAAATAAATCATTTTAACACTAATTAGCAATGTTAAAACTGTGTTAAAATTGCATTAATTTGTAGTGCCGAAATGAGGAAGGGAAAGAATTATGGAGGCAAGTAATTAATATTCAAATGGATATAGTTAAAAAATGCCTTTTTTAAGGTGAAAAATTTGAACCATGATTTATGAACCATTAATTTGAATCACATGAAATTTGAAATTGTTAAAATGAAAGCAATTTGGTTTTTTCTTTTTGCCCTACTGACTCTGTCGGTAACAGCACAGGAGAGATCAATTACCGGTAAAGTTACCGATGCTACTACAAATGAAGGGCTTATAGGGGTGACCGTATTGATTGAGGGAACCTATACCGGAACTGTTACTGATATTGACGGAAATTTTTCTGTTAAAGTAGCACCGGCGGCGAAACTGGTTTTTTCATTTATAGGTTATCAGTCTCAGATAATAGCAGTTGGTACCCAGTCGACACTGAACGTCGCCTTAAAAACCGAAGCTAAAGGTCTGGATGAAGTTGTTGTTATCGGATACGGTACTGTAAAAAAATCTGATGCTACAGGTGCAGTAAGCACTGTTAGCTCAAAGGATTTCAATAAAGGTGGAATTACCTCTCCTCAGGATCTGATTGTAGGAAAGAGTGCAGGTACTGTAATTACATCCAACAGTGGTGCTCCCGGCAGCGGATCAACTATTCGCATCAGAGGAGGCTCTTCGATGTCAGCAAGTAATGATCCGTTAATCATTATTGATGGTTTCCCCGTTAGTAATTCGGGAATTTCCGGATTGGCTAATCCATTGTCAACGATTAACCCTAACGATATTGAGACGTTTACTGTTTTGAAAGATGCTTCTGCGACTGCAATTTATGGTTCCAGGGCTTCGAATGGGGTAATCCTGATCACGACCAAAAAGGGTATAGCAGGAAAACCAATGCAGATTGATTATAATGGTACTGTTTCTGTAAACACCGTTAACAAATATATGGATGTCCTTTCAGGCGACGAATTCCGCGAAATGTCACTTGACCTTGCTTCCAGAAGTCAGGTAGGTTTAAACATGGGTGCATTAACCCGTCTTGGAAAATCGAATACCGACTGGCAGAAGCAGATTTATCAGAATGCAATTACTCATGACCATAATCTGAGTATGAGCGGCGGAGTGAAATCAATGCCTTATCGTGTTTCCTTAGGCTATACCGGACAGGATGGTATTCTGAAAACTACCGATATGAAACGTTCAACGGCTTCAGTGGGTCTTGATCCAAAATTCTTTGATGATCATCTTAAAGTGAGTATTAATCTGAAGGGTAGTTATACGACTCAAAATTTCGGTGATGCCGGAGCTGTTGGTTCTGCTGTTGCCTTCGATCCTACGCAACCGGTTATGAACGGGAATACAAAATTTGGAGGATATTACACCTGGGTAAATCTCTCGGATGTATTGCCTAATGGTTCGATGAATCCAAACGGAAGTCCAAATCCAATTGGCGTTGCTAACCCTGTTGCCTTGTTAAATCAAACAGACAATCAATCGGCAGTTCAGCGTAGTATCGGAAATGCTCAGTTCGATTATAAATTTCATTTTCTCCCTGAGCTTCGTGCCAACATGAATCTTGGATATGATTATTTCACAACAACCGGTCATAACAATGCACCCGATAATGCAGCATTCACTTTCAGAAATGGTATTGGCCGTTTAAATGACTATAAGCAAGCCGGAAAATCACAACTTTTTGATTTCTATTTGAATTATGTGAAAGATTTGAAATCAATCAACAGTAAGATTGATGCAACTGCGGGTTATTCATGGCAGCATTTTTACAAAGATGGTTCATCCTTTGTTCGTAATGGTGACGGCAAACAGGTTTCAGATAACTCAAAGTTTATCAATGAAAATTTTCTGGTATCGTTCTTTGCACGTGTGAATTACACCTTCATGGACCGTTACCTGTTAACCCTGACACTTCGCGATGACGGATCTTCACGGTTTTCAAAGGCTAACAGATGGGGTCTTTTCCCTGCTGCGGCTTTCGCATGGAAAATCAAGGATGAATCGTTCCTCAAAGATGTTTCTGCTGTCTCTGATCTGAAATTAAGATTGGGCTATGGTATCACCGGTCAGCAGGATATTGGTAATGATTATCCTTATCTCCCTGTTTATCGCGGAAGTACAGCTACTGCTCAATACCAGTTTGGAAATACATTCTACAATACATTACGTCCAAATCCGTATGATGCAAACATCAAATGGGAAGAGACAACCACCTACAACGTAGGATTAGACTATGGTTTCTTAAATAACCGTTTTACAGGTTCTATCGACGTATATAGTCGCGAAACAAAAGATTTGTTAAACTTTATCCCGATTGCTGCAGGTAGTAACTTCTCAAATTTCCTTACCACAAACGTTGGAAATCTTGAAAACAAGGGAGCTGAGTTTTCTATCAATGCGAGAATCGTAGAGAGTAAAGATTGGAAATGGAGTCTTGGATTCAATACCGCTTACAACGAAAACAAGATTACTAAACTGACAAAAACCGACGATCCAAACTATCCCGGCGTTGATGTTGGTGGAATTGGTGGTGGAGTCGGAAATACGATCCAGAATCAGCGTGTTGGTTATGCCGCCAATTCATTCTTTGTTTTCCAGCAGGTTTATGGGACCAATGGAATGCCGATTGAAGGGCTTTATGTCGATCGTACTGGCTCAGGGGGTACCGTTACAAGTAATAACCTGAATAAATACCACTATAAAAAACCTGCACCTGATGTAACAATCGGAATTAATTCAAGGGTTTCTTATAAAAGTTTTGACTTCTCTTTCTCCGGGAGAGCAAACCTTGGAAACTATGCGTATAACAATGTCGCATCAGGAGCCCTTTACTCAACGGTTTACAACCAGTCAGGATTTTATAATAACCTTCCAAGGCTCGTAAATAATGCCAAGTTTACCAATACCCAGTATTTCTCAGACTTTTATCTTGAGAATGCCTCTTTCTTCAAGATGGATAATATGAGCGTTGGGTATAATTTTGTAAAGTCTCTTAAAGCACGTGTAAGCTTTACTGTACAAAATGCATTCACTATTACTAAATACAAGGGTCTCGATCCTGAAGTAGATGGTGGTATTGATAATAATTTTTATCCCCGTCCGAGAATTTTTGTACTTGGCGTAAATCTTACTTTCTAACTTTTATTAAGAATACGACATGAAAAATATAATAAAATCTTTAGCTGTTATCCTTGCGACACTCACTTTTACCTCATGCGTAAAAGATCTGGATGTTGTCCCAAAAGATCCAAACATCATCACCTCACTTACTGTTTACAGTACTCCTGCAGCTTATAAAGAAGGATTGGCAAAATTATATGCTACATTCTCTGTAAGTGGTCAGCAAGGCCCTTCTGGTCAGCCCGATATTGCCGGTATTGACGAAGGCTTCGGAAATTACCTTCGTGAATACTGGAATGTACAGGAATTATCTACTGATGAGGCCGTTATTGCATGGAATGATGCATCAATCAAAGACTTCCACTGGCAAACATGGGCTCCCAATGATGTATTTATTGCCGCAGTCTATTCCAGAATTATGTATACGGTAGCTTTGTGTAATGAATATATTCGTGCCACAGAAGGAAAGACAGAACCTGATCTTGTTAAATATCATGCAGAAGCAAGGTTCCTTCGTGCCTTGGCCTATTACCACGCAATCGATTTATTTGGTAACCCACCTTTTGTGACTGAAGCTGATTCTCCGGGCGCTTTCTTCCCAAAACAGACAACCCGCGCGTTGTTATTTACTTACCTTGAATCGGAACTTAAAGCAATTGAAACTCAGTTGGGCGCTCCGAGATTTGAATATGCAAGAGCCGACCAGGCCGCAGCATGGACCCTTTTGGCTAAGTTGTATTTGAATGCAAAGGTTTATATGGGAACAGAAAAAAATGCTGAATGTGCTACTTATTGCTCAAAAGTTATTTCTGCAGGTTACACGCTCTCCTCAAAATATGCCAATAATTTCACTGCTGATAATAACCTTAGCACCGAAATGATCTTTCCTATAACATGTGACGGACAACATACCCAAACCTACGGCGGCATGGTCTATCTGATCCATGCTCAAATCGGCGGAAGCATGGATCCGGCAAAGTTTGGTGTAGGCGGTGGTTGGGGCGGACTTCGCACAACATCTGCGTTGGTAAGTAAATTTACTGACCCTACCGGGGAAACCGATAAACGTGCGATGTTCTGGAGCAATGGACAGAAGCTTGTAATTAATGATATTGGTCAGTTCACTGATGGATATGCAATTACAAAATTCTCCAACCTAACCTCTACCGGTGCAGCTGCTCCTCATGCTCATCCCGATTTTGTAGATACTGATTATCCGGTATTCAGACTTGCGGATGTCTATCTGATGTATGCTGAAGCTGTCCTTAGAGCCGGAAATGCAAGTGATGCTGCGGCCCTGGGTTATATCAATGCATTACGCGACCGTGCTTATGGCAATACAAACGGCAGGGTTCCATCTTATAATCTTCAATTTATACTTGACGAACGCGCCCGGGAATTGTTCTGGGAAGGACACCGCAGAAGTGACCTGGTTCGTTTTGGTCAATTTACATCCGGTTCTTACCTCTGGCCCTGGAAAGGGAAAGTTGCAGAAGGTGTAGCAACTGCTAGTTTCCGCGATTTGTATCCTATCCCGGCAAATGACTTGGGAGCAAACCCAACTTTGAAACAAAATACTGGTTATTAATATTAATACTTCTGAGAAATGAATAAGAAAATACTTATATATTTAACTTTCATTGGGTTGATCGGACTTTTGTTTTCATGTGAGAAGGATGAAACAAAAGCTATCCTGTCTGATACCACAATAGCTCCTGCACTCCAGACTATTCCGGACCTGACTCTTAAAAGAGCAAGCGGAACAAGTATCCTCACCTTTGTTGGTACAGCGGTTAACCCGGGTTTCCAGGCTTCTGCTACCTATTACCTCGAAGCTTGTGTTAAAGGGACTAATTTTGCAGATCCAATAGCCATATTAATGGACAAACAAGACCTTTCATTAAAAATTTCGGTGTCTGATCTGAATGGGATATTACTTAAGAAATTACCTGCAGACCAGGTCTCTTCTCTTGATTTTCGAATCAGGTCTGTATTATCACTAAGTAGTGGAACAGGCACCTTTGTTTATAGTTCTCCAGTAAAATCTATTGATGTAACTACTTATGGTCCTCCAACTCTGGCTTTAACAGCCGCAGGGAAATTACAAGGAATATATTCTGCTGCAGATAATAAGGTTTATGCAGGCTGGATCTATACGGATGGTACGCCATTCCAGTTAACCAATAATGATGGCGGAAAGATATATGGCGGCGTTCTTACTGATGTTACCGTTCCATTATCTGAAAATGGTCCTGCGATCGCACTTCCTGCCGGAGCTTATAACATTACTGCAGATATTAATGCGGGTAAGATGGAGATGAAGGTGACCGATGTCACGATAGGAATTATCGGTGATGCTGTTGGCGGCTGGGGTGATGATACCAAGATGACCTATAACTTTACCGATCATACCTGGAATATCGCAAAGACTGTTACTAAAGGAGGTATTAAATTCAGAACGCATAATAGCTGGGCTGCTGTTAACGTAGCTTACAATCCTGCAGCTCATGACCTGAACAATTTATACCAAAATGATGGTAAGACAGATAGTCAGGATATTCAGGATATAGCTCCAGGGAACTACACGATTAAACTGTATCTGGAAACTAAACCTATGAAGGTTGTTTTTACACCAGCTAATTAACTCTTTTATACTAAGTTCAGATGAAAAGAAAAATATTAACTAGAATTTTGGCCATCTTTGTTTCTGCGACACTATTATTTGGAGCATGTGCAAAGGAAAAATCGGATGTGAGATTAGCTCCAAAACTGGCTACTTCACAATTACTCAATTTAAAATCTGATTCGGTAACCGTTGTCGGTTATGTCGTTGCAGAAGGAAGTGGCTTTACGGAACAAGGTGTTTGTTATAATACCGCCACTGCTCCAACAACTGCTAACACGAAAGTGGTATTTTCCGGAACTGTTACCGGGGCGACCTATACCATTAAGGTTGGCGGTCTGGCTTATGCAACGATGTATTATGCACGTGCTTATGCCGTCAATGCTACCGGTACCCTTTATGGGAATGAGGTTACCTTTACAACCCTTCCGGTTATACCAACAGTGACCACAGATGATATTGGTTCAATAACCACTTACACCGGTATTGGTGGTGGTAATGTTACTGTCACTGGTGGTGCCGATGTTACAGGACGTGGGGTTTGCTACGGCACCTCTCACAACCCTGATGTATCGGGATCTAAGACTTCAAATGGAACAGGTGCCGGTCACTTTGTTAGCGAGATTAAGAGCTTAACACAAAATACAACCTATTATGTGCGCGCTTATGCTAAGAATAGTGCAGGAGTAGGTTATGGCCCTGAAAAGAGTTTCAAAACTGCCTCTTTCCCTGCTGCTATTTATGCGTTAGGTGATGGTACTGCTGCAGGATGGGATAATACTGCTGCGGTTCAAATCGCCCAATCGAATAGTCCGGGCGTTTACGTTGCAACGTTAGATCTTATCGCATCGAAAAGCATGAAATTCATTAGCACACTCGGAAGCTGGCAACCACAATGGGGACAAGCTACCGGCGCAGCTGCTGGAATATTGGGTGTTAATCTTGGCGGAGGATCTGATCCCGATGCAATCACAACACCTGCTGACAATGGTAAATACAAAGTAACTGTCGATTTAGGCAATATGACCTATAAAGTGGAGAAACTCTTCCCCACCGCTCTTTATGCATTAGGTGATGGAACTGCTGCCGGATGGGATAATAATGGGGCTAAGATAATACCGCAATCGGGTACTCCGGGTATTTATATCGAGACCCTTGATTTAACGGCATCGAAAAGCATGAAATTCATTAGCGTTCTTGGCCAATGGCAACCACAATATGGGCAGGCAACAGGTGCTGCAGCGGGTACATTGGGTGTTAATCCTGGCGGCGGTTCAGATCCCGATGCAATTACCACACCTGCTACAGATGGTAAATATAAGGTAACAGTGAATCTGGTTGACATGACCTATAAAGTTGAATCGGTATTCCCAACTGCATTGTTTATGATTGGTGATGGCGTTGGTGGATGGACATGGGCAGATATTAATCTACCGATGATTCCTGTGAATAGTCATCCGAATTTATTCTGGAAAATTGTTTGGCTCAATGGTTCCGGAGCATTTAAATTTGCTCCTCAACGCGATTGGATAAATGATTTCGGAAGATCCGGAGATGCTGTAGACGGAGTTTATACGAAAGGCGGCACCGACATTCCTGTTCCCGGAGTAGCTGGATATTATATGGTTGTTGTCGATTTGACTGCCAATAAAATTGCTATCGCTGATCCTAAAGTTTATCTGATAGGTAATACCATCGGATCGTGGGATACCGGCAACCCGAATGGCCTGTTCAATGTTGACAATGCCAATGAGGTTGTAACTATTACGAAAACACTTGCCGCTGACGATATTCGGATGTATGCATGGCACCCATGGTTTACCGACTGGTGGCAATCTGAATTCATTATCCTGGGTGGCAAAATTGCCTTCCGTGGAACAGGTGGTGACCAAGAGCGTGTAGGCGTTTCTGCCGGTTCACACACCGTGAATCTGAACTTTAAAACCGGTGATGGTGTAATTCAATAAGATCACCTCTATACCTTATTTCCGTAAGAAAGTGACCAAATCTACCCTGTCAGTGTTAATTAGCTGACAGGGTATTTTTTCAACTATTTATTTATCTTCAATGTTACGTTTATCTTTGTGGTTACTATCTTTATCACAAATAATATATAGCTATGTTGCGCCAACTTATTTGTACTTTTTCCATTCTTCTGTCTCTCTCAGGCTTTGCCCAGGTCACCACTGATCCTGCATTGCCTATCGAAAATCTTCCGGTTACCATCACCTTTGATGCAACGAAGGGAGATGCCGGATTAAAGGATTTTGCCGGTGATATTTATGCACATGCAGGGGTAATAACCGATAAGAGCACCTCTCCGACAGACTGGAAATATGTCCTTGCAACATGGACTACAAATACTCCCAAAGCAAAGCTTACGCGCCTTACTGCGAATACCTATTCATTGGTTATTACGGCTGATATCCGGGCATTTTATAGCGTGCCGGCAGGTGAAATTATTAAGCAGCTCGCGTTTGTATTCCGCAGTGCCGATCAAACGAAAACAGGACGTGGTACGGGAGGAAAAGATATCCTTGTCGATGTATTTAGTTCCGGACTTAACATTGCCATTACCAATCCCATAAATACATCTGTCGTTGCACGAAATGCCGATATTCAATTTGGTGCTTCAGCAAGCCTGCTATCTGATATCCGGCTGTTTTTAAATAATACGCAGGTCGCTCAATCTTTGGCTTCGACACAGATCACCTATCCTTTTCACTTCGCTCAATCGGGCGATTATTGGATTAAGGTTACGGCAACAAGCGGTGTGACCGCTGTGGCCGATTCTGTTTTTGTGAATGTAATGGCCGATCAGATTGTTCAACCGCGCCCGGCAGGATCTAAAAAAGGGATTAGCTATATTAACGCTCAAACAGCCCGTTTAGTCCTTTGGGCTCCTTATAAATCAACGGTGCATGTCATCGGAGAATTCAATAACTGGACCCCCTCAGAATCCTCCCGAATGAAACGGGATGGTGAATATTTTTGGACAGAGATTCAAAATCTAACTCCCGGCAAAGAGTACCCATTTCAATACCTCGTCGACGGACAGCTGAAAATCGCCGATCCCTATACCGAAAAAACCTCTGATCCAGATAATGATAAATATATTACCCCGGTTACCTATCCGGGATTAATCGCTTATCCCTTTGGCAAAGCAGAGGGTATTGCCAGTGTCATACAAACGAACCAAACACCCTATAACTGGCAAATTGCAAACTATGGCACTACCGATCCCGATACGATGGTCGTTTACGAATGTCATGTGAGGGATTTTGACGCCACACACTCCTATGCCGGTGTGATTACACATCTCGATTATTTGAAATCTTTGGGTGTTAACGTACTCGAGCTTATGCCTGTGAATGAATTCGAAGGAAACTCCAGCTGGGGCTATAACCCTTCGTTCTACTTTGCACCCGATAAATACTATGGCCCCAAAAACGATTTGAAACAACTTGTTGATGAATGTCACAAGCGAGGGATTGCTGCGGTGCTCGATCTGGTACTGAACCACTCTTATGGTCAAAGCCCGTTTGTGCAACTCTACTTTGACGGGACCAAACCAACAAACCAAAATCCATGGTATAATCAGCAGAGCAATTTCACAAACCCCAGTGCACAATGGGGCTACGATTTCAATCACGAAAGTGTGGCAACACGTCAACTGGTGGATAGTATTAACTCTTTTTGGATGAGCGAATATAAGATTGATGGTTTTCGATTCGATTTTACCAAGGGATTTTCAAATCTTGTAAAGGATGCTTCCGATTCCTGGGGTAGTAAATATGATGCTCAGCGAGTCGCGAATCTGGAGCGTATGGCCAGCGAGATATGGAAACGTAAGCCCGGTGCCACGGTTATCTTTGAGCATCTGGCAGATAATTCAGAGGAGACTGTGCTAGCAAATTATGGGAAGGGTATTCTCCTGTGGGGCAATTTTAATTACAATACTTCGCAGGCTGCGATGGGGTATAACGATGCCGGGAAATCAGACTTTAACTGGTTGTCGTATCTTAATCGCGGATGGACTAATTCATCCCTGATGGGTTATATGGAGAGCCACGACGAGCAGCGCATCATGTATCAGTGTCTTACGTATGGAAATACTTCAGGCTCTTATAACATTAAAAATTTAACTACCGGACTAAATCGTGCGGCTCTTACTGCGGCTCTGTTTATCCCTGTGCCGGGTCCAAAGATGCTCTGGCAGTTTCAGGAATTAGGCTATGATATCTCTATTGATTATAACAACGACCGACTTGGAGAGAAACCTATCCATTGGGAATATAAGGATAATGCCGATCGCGCAAAGTTGAACACCGTATTTTCACAATTGATAAATCTGAAAAAGAAATTTCCAATCTTCTCAACGGCCGATTTTACTCAGGCATTGGGAACAGATATCAAGTGGATTAAGCTTAATCTCAATGGCGATAATGTATTGATTGTTGGAAATTTTGGCGTTGCAGCTGCGAATCCGGTTTTGGATTTTCAAAAAGCGGGAACCTGGTATGATTTCTTTGGTCAGAAAACAGTCAATGTAGCAACTACCTCGCAGGCTGTCCCCCTTGAACCTGGCGAATACAAACTATTTTCAACGCAGAACCTTGGCAATATCGTTACCGCTGTTCCGGTAATTAAATATCAGAATAGTCTGCAAATTAGCCCAAATCCGGCTTCCGACTACTTAAAGGTAACCTCAGTAACAGGCTCACAACAGATCTCGATTTTTTCGATTACAGGTGTTAAAGCAAAGGTCTTTCAACTTTCGACGGTTCAGGGTGCCGATAATAATCTCTTTATCGGAGATTTGACCCCGGGAATCTATATCGTGAAAGCACAAAATGTAAATGGAGAAACAGTTATAGCAAAGGTTATTAAAAGACCTTAATAGCGCGGAGTGGATTCAGTTGGATTGAGGAAAAAAACACCTTTATTTCTGTTGGCGCAAAAGGAAGCTGCAATTCTAAGTTTCGTGATCACCTCATTTAAATTTATTGGTTTGGGAATAAACTCATTCATTCCAATTTCAAGGCACTGCTCACGATCACTTGGCATTACATTTGCGGTCATGGCTATGATGTATGGCTGTTCAATGTTCATGTGACGAATGGACATAGTGGCTTCATATCCATCCATCTCCGGCATTCTTATATCCATTAATATTACATCATAGTTTTTTTTATCCAAACAGTTCAAAACCTGAATTCCATCAGAAGCTGTATCTGCCTGATAACCTAATTTTTGCAATATCTTTTCAATCAATTTTTTATTTACAAAATTGTCATCTGCAATTAGAATATTTAATGGATATTCATCTGCAAATTTAGATGATTGATTACCTCCATGGGCATCCTCTGTGCAAGGACGAACTTTATCCGGTGTGTCAAGCATAATCAAACTTTTGATAAATATTACGATTACTCGGTTAAGAGATAAATCTTTACGATTAAATCAAAACCACCTAAACAAAGTTACTTAAATATTTACAAAATGATTCTCTTTAGATCAAAATTTTTACACAGATTAAATAATAATAGGGGAGTATAAAATATTTTTACGACAGATAATAAAGAATCGAAAGGAGAATACCCGAGAAAATCAGGATCGAAAAATTAAGGATCAACTTATGGCGTATTTCTTTGCTGCCTAAGGTAATGGCATAGATCATCTTCAGAAGATTATTACTGTTTGTTGCATTAATAATAGCAAGTGCAATAGTGGTCTCGGAGATCCCACCGGTTTTTTGCAATAAATTAAGAAGAAAAGGATCAATATCGGTAATCCCAACCACAAATGCCAAGGATGTGACCCCGGCATTTCCATAGATTTTCATTACATAATTAGTAATCATTCCGAAAATTACAAAAAGTGCACCAAATAATAATGCAGTCTTAAACTCAAGGGGGTTTTTGTTATTCTGAAAACTTAATTCATTATTTGTGTAGGTGCCACTTCCGATTTCAGTGTTGTTTGATATTTTGGAAAGAATTCCACAGACGACAAAAAGCACGAAGAATGGAATCGATAATGATGTTGCGACTGAAGGCATAAATAGAAACGACAGAATAAGAATCCTCAGATACATCATTCCATTGGCCATCATAATCGCAGAGACAGCATGACCCGCTCCACCGGCAGACCCCTCTTTCTCCCGTCGGGCAATAATCACAGTTGTTGTGGTACTGCTGTATAATCCTCCAAGCAATCCTGTCATCATAATGCCGGAGTCGGGGAATACAAATTTCTTTAGCAGATAGCTCACATACGAAATACCTGAGACAACCACCACTGCCAGCCATAACCGATATGGTGAAATGGGAATCTGACTGGAAATTGGATTATCGGGCAACAAGGGGAGAATCACCCCAATAAACGCGATAAACTTGGCTAAGGTAATAAACTCTTCTTCCGAGGCTTTCTTTGAAAGGGAGATCAAATCGCCTTTAAGTTCGGTAAGAATAAGTATGACCACAACAAATGCCAGAAGCAACCAAACGGGCTGGGTGATAACCATAATCGGAAGGCAATAGGTCAGCAGCGCTAAAACAGAACTGGTTAATCCATAATAATTGTACTGATGAATCTTCTGAAAATATTGAATCGCCAGCAATAGTCCGATGATCACCAATCCCGTTAAAAAGGGGAGGTAAGATTTGGGATCTGCAATAAATAATACATATCCGAATAGTCCAATAAAAGTAAAGGTACGGTCAGTCCCAAACAGTAAGGCATCACTTTCGGTTATGTGGTGCCGGCGTTGTTCAAGCCCTATTATCAATGAAAATACAAGTACCAAAAGGAACCGGATAAATTCTTCCGGTATTAGATGCTGGATTGACATAACTTATTGGTTGGTAAACAAAGATAATCATAAATTTGTAAAAGACAACTGGCAGCAGGCTACTGGCAACCCGCAATTTTCAAAGAAGTATGGTTACTGAAATTTAAGAATTTAATGAAGTTAATCTATTCTTCTTAGGTGGTCAGCTATTTTTTTTAAACTTCAGAAACCTTAGTCGGTTGTTTATGACTCCACTATTTCAAATCCGATTTTTCTCAAATCGTCCCAATATCCGGGGTATGATTTTGTAATTACCTC
>CANJNY010000048.1 GCA_947475715.1 Prolixibacteraceae bacterium | reverse complement strand
GTGCATTCAGAGGAAGAGTTCGAAATCAGGTTTTATCCCTCTGCTACCTTTGCAACCATCAAATCGGATGCAAAAACATACCGCGAATTATCCAGTCCGGGCTTTAGAAAACTAGCCGGATATATCTTTGGTGGGAATGAATCTGAAACTAAAATCTCCATGACCTCACCCGTGCAAATGGATATCAATGACTCGATCTCAGCGATGAGTTTTGTTATGCCTTCGGGATATAGCACAGATAATCTTCCAAAGCCCAACGATTCACAAGTTATCATCCATAAAACTCAGGATGAATATGTTGCAGCACTTAGGTTCAGTGGGTTTTCATCTGACCATGCCATTCTGCACCATTCTGAAGAACTAAAAGCGCTGCTCATTTCAAAAGGGATTATTTATACCGGAAATTTCCGGTTTTTGGGTTACAATCCACCCTGGCAACTGGTTGGGAGACGAAATGAGATCATCGTTACCGTTCAATGGGAGGATAAATAATGTCCTTAAAAATCACCGGGAATAGCGTTTTTGAAAAGAATAATTTTTCAGGAAACGGATTACCGAAAGGGGAATATGAAAACTGTCTTTTTCGAAATTGCGAGTTTGCCGAAAGTGATTTAATGAATATTATTTTTATCGATTGTACTTTTGAGCAGTGTAATCTGAGTATGGCAAAAATCAGGAATACCGCGTTAAAGACGGTGAAATTTATCCACTGTAAGCTTCTTGGTTTGAATTTCAGCGATTGTAATCCATTCCTTCTT
The DNA here is from genome assembly GCA_947475715.1 of Prolixibacteraceae bacterium. Lineage (GTDB taxonomy): Bacteria > Bacteroidota > Bacteroidia > Bacteroidales > Prolixibacteraceae > JAAFHB01. Next base: position 31,672 of record CANJNY010000048.1, on the reverse strand, counting down.
TCCCTTTATTTTGAGGATTGCCTGATGAACTTAACCTCTTTCTATAAGCTGAAGCTAAAAGGGATCCGGTATAAAAACTGTGAACTTAAGGAAGCAGATTTTACTGAAACGGACCTTACTCTCGGTATCTTTGATGACTGCAACCTGGAACGCGCCATTTTCGAAAGAACCATTTTAGAAAAGGCCGATTTTCGCACCTCCTTTCTTTACTCTATCGATCCAACTGTTAACCGGATTAAAAAGGCAAAGTTCGCACAAAATGGATTGGCCGGACTGTTGGATAAATACGATATTGTTATAGAATAGGGTGAGTTCGTTCCTAATGCGTTTTAACCTCGGAGGCATAGAGAGCACTGAGGAACACAGAAAATAATATTTAAATCTCCGTGCCCTTCGTGCCTCCGTGGTTTTTAAACCTTCATGATTTTCATACCTTAAACGCCCCTGTATCGACCCATTCATTCTTGAGTAGCGACCACCAGTCTGCAGCGAGTCCTTTCAGAACATAATTATATGGCAACCAGCCATATCCAGCCATACCCCATTCCGCACCCCACGAATTCCGGATCAGTAAAGCACCAGTTGTTTCAGCGCTGCCGGTATTTGTATTCTTGATTTTCATATTGTCATCATATCCAACAGCCATGATGGCATGGCCTCCAACAATTTTTTCACCGGCCGCAGGATATGGCAGTTTACCTGTCGTTTCCGACTGGGTATATGAACTGTAAACGGTGAATCCAAACATCATAGGCAACCCTGCTGAAAGATTTGTCTTGATCTGATTGAGCAGGTTTGATGCAGTAGTTCCTGGTGGGTCCAGCCGATAATAGTTAATAGTCTGATAATTTTGAGCATAGGCATAACAAAAAGCGGATGGCTCTTTCTCGAAGTCTTCAATAACATAAGGCCAATACTCTTCAGGTGGCACACCAAACAGGACTAAAGCTCCCATTGTACTGCGCAAAAATGCTCCGGTATCACCCGTTGAGTGAAGCATATTCCTGGTGGTCTTATAAAGAAAAAGGCGTGATCCATCAATATGTTTTCCAAAAGCACGCCGTTCAAAATACTCGACCATTCCCACTGCTGCATTTGCCGTACAAGAACCAAGTGTACCCTGATTTTCGATGGGTGAGCACCATTCCCTTAAATCTGTAGCGATTGGCACTCTTACTTTATCAGGCTGATCTACTCCAATTCTGCCCAACATCGTTTTCATTGCACTCTGGTGAGCGGTATAGTCTCTGAAATCTGGATAGTCGGGTAACCATCCCAAACCCAATTTCCCAATTATTTCACTCATGATGTTCTATTTTTTATTATAGCCGGTGAATAGTACTTAAAGAGAGGCTTGCACCAGCTTTACCAGCCAAATGATGATTTCATGATATTAAGTCACACTATAAAATTGACGACTGTCTGCCTGATGAACTATATACGTTGACAGAATGCTTTTTGTTACAGCAATAAAAAACAAACATTTCTCAATTATTTTTCATAACTTTACTCACGTTGGTCGTCCGATCAGCTTCTTTGGGTTAGTTTAGTTAGGTAATACCCCGGTTTCTCCCCAAGTTACCGGGGTTTTTCGTTGTCATAAACACGATTATTAGTTGAAAAATATTTCTGGAAATAGTCTGGAAATTTTTTTTTCAGGCAAATTTCTCCTCTGAAAATGTATCTTTGCCCATTAGAATTGCATAATTACCCGGTTAAAGTTTAGATTCAGATGTTAAAAAATATTGTGATGAAAAAAATAATTCTCCCCTTTCTAATGACATTTTTGCTGGGATTCATGGCATCGGCGCAAATCGCTGAAATGAATGACCTGCTGATGGTAAAAAGAGCCCCGGAGCCATTTATGTTTTCGAAAACGACTCTGACGCCCGAGGATTTAAAATGGACGATGGACTATTCAACCAGTTATGGTGAAAGAGTTTCCGGTCCTTTTGGAAATGAAGGAGTTGGTCAGCAAGTTGGGGTAAAAGGATACCTTGGAAAACAATTCACGTTATATGCCCATGCAGCTTTTGGCTTCACCAGTCAGTATAATGTAACAAGTGCACAACAGTTGGAAATCATACACGATTTTCTTGGCGGAACAAGAAACCAGGGTCTGCGACTAGGCCTTGGTTTAGGAGCAAGTAAAGACTTTCGGAATACCGGATCCCTGATAAGCCGGGTTACGATATCCTATGATGCTCCCCGCTGGAAGGCTGGAGGAAACGTACTTTTTGAAAAAGCCTTTGCGGCCAACAGAGATAAAATAGATATTATCTCAAGTTTTGGATTTCATCACGTTCTAATTGGCAGACTATATGGTGGATTTGAAACTGTAGGCGAAGACCTTGAAGGTTTTTGGTCAGACGAGGCTGAGGGGGGTGCCAAATTACTCGTCGGACCCTCATTGAATATGACATCCAGGAATTCAAGATTGTCATTTTCACTTTCGGGCGGCCCCGTTTTTTATGCTACCCGAAATCAGATTACAAATCCGGAAGCGATCCGTGAACTACCTTCACAACCTGGACTTACCCTCAGAGCAAGGGTCACATTTAACCTGGCTCAGTAAGCTGATTTTTTTAAACCCCAAAAGAGGTTGTCAGCACATGACAACCTCTTTACTATTAAAAAATTAGAAGCTCAGAGAGACTACCTGTAACCGTTTGATCTTATCAGAATGAGCGAGAGAATGTCTATTCGTAATAAAACAAATTTGGGATATTATTCGAAATCAGAATGGCTAATGTGTTGGAATTATCCGTGGGACTCTGAACAGTCAAATTATGGGTCTTACTTAAATCAACACCGTCAAATATGCGCATAATATTTACTGTAAAATGTGCATATTCATCCTGATCAGGTAAAACAGCGAAATTCTGATCCGGCATATCTACCTGTCTTGAATTTGCAAGGGTTCCAATTCTATAGGAAAATGGCACCATCTGAGCCTCCGTTCCACTGGCTTGAGCTGTGGTATCAATTTTGCCCTGAACATTTAAAAATACATATCCCATAGGCTGGGCAGTATTCCCAAACCACATCTCAGGGTGATAAAAAACTGAATCGCCGGAAACCGGAGTTTTGGCATTTTGAGCACCATTAAGTCCGACAGAGAAGCGAATACTCTTGTAATTTCCGGCAGGTACATTTCCGATCAGGTATGTTTCAGTCTCAAAATCGGTCAGGATTACTTTATTTGGCACAGCATATACTGATCCGTCAAGTTTTACAAGTTCAATAGTTGAAATATACATTTGAGCCAGACTAAGGGATACATTTCTGCCACTTGCTGACTGAATGACGGAATTATAGCCACCGACTTCAACATCATCGATATTGGTATGGAGGTGAAAATACAACTGACCGGTAGCTATTGGAGCCAGAGAATTCTTTTTTGAACACCCTCCGATAAAAAGTGTAGCGAGTGATAATACGATAACCAGTAAATATTTATTCATTTTTGTTTTATTTAAAAAATTAATGCCCATGACACCATGGAGTTAAAATTTGCAGCAGTCTGAATTCCATTGAAATATTGATAGAGTGGAAGGCCAAATTCTGCACTTATTTTAGTGTTCTTCAAAGATCCATCGGTAAAATAATAAGCCAATCCGAGATATCCCTTTAAAAATGACCCGCCATAATTCTGAGGGTTAGCCGCCGGTTCTGTTACTGCCGAAATATCGGGGTCATAACCCTGAATCTTTCCTGAAGCAGTGTAATTTAGACGCAGGGTAACCGTCGCATTTTTTAACCATTCATAGGTATACCAGGCGTTTATAGAATACTCATTCCCTAATTTATACCCCAGTCGGTTAAAATAGGGATGGATTAAAGCGGTTGCCTCTGCACCCAGGGAATATTTGGTTTGCTGATAAATATAGGAGATGCCGGGTAGCCAATTAACCGTCCCCGACCCCGTCTGCATCATATAAACCTCCTTATCACCATAATGTGAAATATCAACCTTTTCAGTTTTATGAATTGAACCTGTGGGAAGGCTAAAGCCAACATCTGCAGAAAGTGAATGACCATTAGCGGAATACAATTTATACAAGCCGCTAATCTTCGTGTCACCAAACCCTTGGCTGGTACTTTTCATTGACATTGGTGATGGCCCCATGCCCATATTCATCGCACCTGCAACCATTTTCATCCTCATATTCATATAATTATAGTCTACCATGACCATCAGGGAGAGTTTATTCGAAAAGCCATACATACCTGTAAGCATGTGCATATCCATATGCATATTTACAGGCGACATAAGATACTTTTCAAAAATAGTCTGGTCGCTTACCTTGGTTGTCCCGGTGTAATTGTTCTGCATAAACGAATTCATATAGCTATATGAGATCATCCACATTCCTGCCTGAGTTTGGTGCCCGTTCAGAATAGTGGATGAATTCATATTACAGCAATGCATTGTTTCAGTTTGACTAAACGAATTAACCGCATAGCAAAACATCATCAGGAAAAGAACTTGAAAACTTTTCATCTGTAACTAATTTGTTTTTTAAAGGGCAGATGAAATAGCCATGTGGATATTTTCATTTCAGTTTGTGATTTCTCAACCATAGTTATTTCATTATTTAAAATTTAAATATTGGAATTAATCAAATATACAGACACAGATTTCACCTCCTCTTTGAAGGGTAAAAAAGGTTTGGATAAGGAAAACTAATATTTTTAATTAGCTGATTTATAGAGCAATCCGAATCAATAAATCAAATTTAACTAAGATTGGGGTGGGCGAAATATGCCGTTGGGAAATGATGAGGGTAATGAACTATTGGAATTGGAGTCCGCCCATTTTTGAACAGATGCATAACTGGAATTACAACCAGTTTCTATTTGCAAATAATCTGAAGGAGCTGAGCCTTTTTCCTTTGAGCCCCGGGGAAGTTGTTTTTGCTCTTGTTTGTCCTTTTCAGTGAGGCACTTCTTCAACTGGCAGCAGCCATGACAACTATTATTTTTAATATTTCTCTGAACACAAAGGTTTTTGGCAATAGACTCCTGATTGATTTTAAAGGATATGAGAATCCAGCTCTTTCCAAAAATTGGAATGAGTATTAATAACATCAGACTAAAAGCTATTGCCGTTTTGAATTTCATCGTGCAAATATAATACACTTTAGGGTATCTTTTAAAAAGTTAACTATTTTAGAATTTCCGGAAAGTGCTACATATAGTCCTAAACCTCTTATCCAAAGTGTTCACCTTAGGCTAATTTTGAACTATCTCAATGATTCACTGTTATAAATCAATTAGAGTACAAAACAGATTTGATAATGAGACGTTTAATTTTAACTATTTTATTTCTTTCCGCAATGAATACAATCCTGGGCATGGTCAATTCAAAAAACAATGAATCACCCCTTTTTTACCTAACAAGAGAACCTAAAATTCACTCGGAACATCCTCCGGTTATTATTCTGCTGCATGGGATTGGTAGTAATGAGAAGGACCTTTTTTCATTTGCGGATCAGTTACCCGATAAATTTCTTGTGATTTCAGCCCGGGCACCCCATGCTGTCGCCCGCGATAGCTATGCCTGGTATCAGGTCGATTTCTCCAAGGGGAAACCAGTGTTCAGTGAAGAGCAGGAAGCGGAGAGCAAAAATATCATCCTTCAGTTTATCAGCTATTTAAAAGACAAATATTCAATTGATGAGAATGAGGTTTATCTATGCGGTTTCAGTCAGGGGGCGATTATGTCGTATGTCGTTGCCCTTACAAATCCGGATAAGATCAAGGGAATTGCCGCAATGAGCGGGAGGATTCTTGACGAAGTAAGACCCTTTATTGCACCGAACGAAAAGCTACAACACCTGAGTATTTTTATCTCGCATGGGGTAAACGACGGGGTATTACCGATCCATTATGCACGTGAAGCCGGCGCGTTTCTAAAAATGTTAAACTTAAATCCTACTTATAACGAATACCCTGCAGGACATACCATTAACGATGAGATGTTTCACGACCTGATGAATTGGCTGAAAACAAAATAGCGGGATAAATTGGTTATCTGTGTAAAAAGAGAAATCCGCATGGGAATTCATAGATTTCCGGATTGGAATTGTAGAGACGAAACCATGGGAATTGAAGAGACGCACGGATTAGAATTATAGAGACGCACGGATTAGAATTGTAGAAACGTAAAGCTGTGCGTCTCTACCGTTGAAATATTACAAGGTTGCACATCTTTGTAATGGGATTAATCCTAACCTTTCGATTAAAATCGATTTTTAACAATCGCACTAATTTAAACCCGTAACCAAATGATTTAAATGTTCTAAACGAACAGATAGTTAAAATTTAATGTGCTTTATCGAATATTAGAGAAGTATTTGATTTGCTGCAAATGTATTTTTGACAATAATTCACAATCAAACTATCTTTGCATGAAACAGCCATGGTTGAGAAATCACCAACCGAAATGAGAATATCCACATGGCTATTCTATCTGACCTTTAAAAAACAAATTATTTACAGATGAAACACCAGTATAAGCCTTTGATGCTATTGTCCCTGATGTTTTTCATGGTTGGAGCCCTCTTCTGCATGAACGACATCCTGTTGCCGTCACTCATTACCCATTTTAAACTGAATTACACCCAGGCGACAATGATTCAGTTCACTTTTTACCTCACCTACATTATTTTTCCCATTCCGATTGCCTGGATGATTCACCGATTTGGGTATAAGGTTAGTCTGCTTGTAGCATTAGTAACCTGCGCACTGGGTTCAGCGCTTTTCTGGCCTGCAAAACTTTATGACTCCTACCCGATCGTACTGTTTGCAATTTTTGTTATCTCAACCGGATTAACCATTATCAATGTAGCGGCCAACCCGTTTGCCTCTATGCTTGGTGATCCTGAGGGAGCACATCAGCGGATAAATTTCGTACAGGTTTTTTCGCGAATCGGTTATGCGGTCACACCTGCCGTTGCTACTGTATTGATATACAATCAAATTGGAGAAATACGGTTTCATTTTCCATACCTCTTACTTGCCGGGATCCTGTTGTTGATCGCACTTTTAATGGGGTTGTCGAATCTTCCGGCAATGAAGCCTGAGAAGGACGATTTATTTACGCTCAAAGGGATTCTTAGCGAAGGGTATTCACACCGACACCTCTTCTTCGGAGTGTTCGCCATGTTTTTCTACATGGGAGCTGAGTCATGTACCTGCGGATTTTTTATCCCTTACCTCAAATCGGTCCTGGGTTTTACAGATGCAAAAGCGGCAGACTACCTCACACTATACTATATCCTTACAGCGGTTATGGGCATTTTAGGCGTTGTTCTTTTGAAATATGTCAATGCCCATAAACTCCTTGGAATTTTTGGCGTAGGAATGGTGGTGATATTTTCGATGATCATTACTTTTAACAGTGGATATAATGAATTCCTGATGGCGGGATTAGGATTATTCCTTTCGATTATGTTTCCAACCGTCTTCAGCCTGGCAATCGAGGAGATTGGTTCTTTCACCGGCAAAGGTTCTGCCTTATTAAATTTTGCGCTTATAGGTGGTTCAGTATTCCCTCCAATTCAGGGGATGATTGCCGATAATCATGGCGTACAGATCTCGTATGTGATTCCAATGGTTTGCATAATTATGGTAACGATCTATGCCTTTTTCTTTACCAGGATTCCGATCCTCAAAAGAAACGGAGTGGCGGTGGAAGCCTAATAGAATCAATAGAATAATTAGAATTCGAGCGATATGATCCAGGTTAAAGATCCCATAAAAGTATATGATGCAAGATGGGAGGTCAGTGAATTTAATGATCATGAGGTGGCACGCCTCTTCGAAGCAACGTTGGGGTATGCAAGGCTAATTGGAGTAGATACGCTTACCTTGACAAGAGATGCCCGGCTGGGATGCGCAAGGGTGATGGAAATTGGCATCAAAGTGGCGCTGGAAGCAGGATTCAGACTCTTTGTCTGTTTCGATCCGATCAGTACGCCACTGAGCTACTTTGTCACGATGCAGACCATCCGGAATTTTCCCGCAACAATGGGGCTCACCATCACCGCGTCCCATAATCCCAAACAATATGTGGGGATAAAATATACCGTTCCAACTGTTGAAGCAATCGGCTACGATTGCGGACCATCAGGCGGATTAAAGAAAGTCAGGGAGTTATATCATCAGACTGATTTTGAATTACAAAAAGTGCCGGGAGGTTCAATGACAATTCTGCAAAATCCTGTCGATGATTATATCAACTATACCTTTAGTCTGGCCGGATTGGAATCAAACGAACTGAAGGGTCTTTCAATTGTATTGGATACATTTAACGGGTCGGCAGGCCCTGAGTTATATCGTGCGTTAACCAAAGCGGGGGTTTCAGTAACTCCACATCGATTGGTACCCAATGGGGAATTCCCCACAGGTTCTCCCAATCCAACGAGTCAGAATAAGATGAATCCCGCGATGGAATTGGCTGTTCAAAAGAATGCCGATTTAATTATTGGTATGGATGGTGACGGCGACCGTATCGTATTCGGAGATCAGCAGGGTGTTTTTAGTGCCGGTTTTGTGATGATTCCGATTTTAAAATCGATCCTTTCTGACACAGATTTTGTAAAACCATCGAAAGTACTTTATGATCCTAAGGTTAACCCGATGGCTCTTCTTAAATGGGGCGATTTGAATGCTGAACCGGTACTTTTTCGGAATGGACATTCGCAGATCAAGGCTTTTATGAAGGAGGCCGGAGCGATTGCCGGGGCTGAGGAATCGGGTCATTTTTATCATCGTTTACCACTTGGGGATATGGTAATCTCCGGAGAAAATTCACTCTACACAATCCTTCTCTTTCTGAAATCTGTTCATGCGAATAAAGGGATCATTTCTGAGATACGAACACTTCAGGATCAGATATTCACAAGTGGGGAATTTAATTTCGAATTTGCTGATGATACCATTCGTGATCAGGCGATGTATGCTGTAATTGAACTGTTTGAAAATGATCAGGCAAGGTTAACCACGCATTCTGAAAACGGAGATGACCTCGAAGGTACCGTAGTTTACAAAGGGATAGCTGTTCAATCGGGGAAAATAACCCTTAATGACGACTGGTATGCTGCCTACCTCCGGACAGCCACGAATGAAAAAGGGGTTGTTCGCAGTTATATTTCAAGTTGCAACACCCGGATAGGAAAAGCGCTTCAGGAAAAAATTGTCAGGTTATTAACCGATCAATTTAAAGGTAAGGAAATTGAGTAGCCCATTCACCTCTTTACCACTTTGGTGCAATTTGGTGATTTGGTGCTTTGGTGGCATATTATTTTTTTATATTGCTTAAGAAAACTCATCGATCTTAAATGATTTTCTAGAATTTAAATCAAATTAAAAACAATGAAATTACTGATAACCGGTTTTAACGGATTTGTGGCAGGAAGCGTAATTGCCCATGCCAAAGGGAACTGGGAAATCCACGGGATCGGCAGATCAGAGAATCCTTTGAACGTGCCCGGTATTTATTACCACAATCTCGACTTACTGGATGAACAGGGATTTACCTCCCTTTTTAATGAGATTCGTCCTGACGCTGTTATTCATGCTGCGGCAATGGCCAATATTGATATTTGCCAGGTGAATCAGGAGATGGCAGAACGGGTGAATGTAGGAGTTACCAAAATGATCGCCCGTCTTTGTTCAGAACATGGGGTGAAGATGGTTTTTTGCTCAACCGACACCGTATTTGACGGGGTCAAGGGAGATTACGTTGAAACGGATATCCCTTATCCCCTAAATTATTACGCTGAAACAAAGGTAAAGGGGGAGCAGCATGTTTTATCGGCATCACCCAAAAATGTGGTAGCACGATTAGCCCTTGTCATGGGACTTCCTGTTATTGGCAAAGGAAATTCGTTCCTTGCCGACATGATCGGTAAACTGAGCAAAGGGATCGAAATTCCCTTTCCGGCGAACGAAACCCGAACCCCTGTCGATGTGATCACGCTGGGAAGTTCACTGGTTGAACTGGCAGAAAATCAGTTCGGTGGAATTATCCATCTTTCGGGGAATACGAAAATCAACAGGTACCAAATGGGTCTGGAGATTGCCACCATACTGGGGTATCCGGCAAACCTTATCGTTAGCATCGATTCAAATTCGATGGTCGGAAGAGCCCCACGCGCCAATGATGCCTCGATGGACAATTCATTGGCCAAAAAGGTCATAAAAACCCCGATGCGCACACTGGCTGAAGGGCTAAACCTCACACTTAATTTTAAATTCTAAAAGAGATACGATGAGCAAAATTAAATTTGACCTCGAGATTAAATTCGGATCACAATACGGGAAAGAGGAAGAAGAAGCAGTTCTAAAGGTATTGCGCAATAATGCCCCCACAAGTGGCGACGAATGTATTGCCTTTGAAAACCAGTTTGCCGCCTATACCGGTGCCAAACATGCCAGGGTGGTAAACAACGGAACATCCGCACTGTTTCTATCGATGATCGGCATCGGGCTTAAGCCTGGAGACCGGGTATTAACCACCCCTGTTACCTGGATTGCAACAGCAGCAGCACCGCTCACGCTGGGCGCCGAAATTGACTTTGTCGATATCGACCCGATCACACACAACATCGATCCCAATCAGATTGAGGATAAGCTCACTCCAAATACGAAGGCGGTAATTCCGGTCCACCTCTATGGGCAACCGTGTGAGATGGATGAGATCATGGCTTTATCGCTAAAACATAACTTCTCCGTTGTCGAGGATGCGGCACATGCTATCGGAGCAGAATACAAGGGGAAAAAAGTAGGAACCATAGGGGCAACCGGATGCTTCAGTTTTCACGAACAGAAAAATATCTCCACACTGGGTGAAGGGGGAATCGTGCTTACCAATGACGATGAGATCTTTGAGCGCATCTCCCTCTACCGTTCACATTGTACGCGTGTTCACGGTGTGAGCACAAAATATTGCAGCCTTGACACCGAAAAATTCCCGATCGGAAAAAAATTCTGGTGGCAGGATTTTGATGATTGCGGCTACAACTTCCGGATGACCGATATTCAGGCGGCGGTGGGAATAGAACAATTGAAAAAACTCGATCATCTGAACCAAAACCGTATCGACAATGCTGCTTACATCAGCCAGGGACTGGCAGGTGTTCCCGGACTTACTTTACCCGTTGTTCCATCGTATGACAAGCATGTATTCCATCTCTATCCGGTGATGATTGATGCCAAAGAGTTTGGGATGACCAAGGAAGATTTTATTTATGATATGCTTCACAAGTTTGGGGTAAAGATTGGATTTCATTATATCCCGCTTCACTACTCAACTGCTTTCAAAAACCGGGGTTTTAAAAAGGGGCAATTCCCTAATGCTGAAAAGCTCGGTGATCAGTTGGTTACCTTGCCGATAAATCCTCGTCAGAGTGAGGAGGCATTGGAATATTTGGTTAACAGTATTAAGGAGGTTAGGAAATAAAATTGTTGTTGTTTTGTAGAGACGTTACGTGCAGCGTCTCTACGATATACAAACCAAAATTGAATCGTTATGGCATTTCTAGAAACGGTAAAATCGTTAATCACTGCTGGTGGTTTTTTCGCTCCATCCGTCCCGGTTCACATCACCCGTGCTCCCGGAAGGCTCGACCTGATGGGTGGAAACGACGACTATACGGGAGGTTTAGTCTTTGAATCGACCATCCGTGAAGCCACCTGGGCTGCAGCTCAGCTTCGCTCAGACGAGCTGATCATTTTAAAAAACCAAACTGCCACCGATGCCGGATGGCAGGGAGACATCACAATTAAATATACGGATATACCAGACGATGCAGCTGTTCGGAATTTCGCTAACAGCTCGCCATCCATTCGCTGGACTGCCTATGTGCTGGGAACACTCTATTATCTGAAAAAGAAATTTCCTGAGCAAATCAAAACGGGTGTTCAGGTATATATGGAGTCGACAGTCCCGTTAAACCGGGGTGTCAGTTCATCGGCGGCGATTGAAGTTTCGGTTATGAAAGCTGCGGCTGCGGCTTATGGTATCGGGCTGGCTGGTATCGAACTGGCTTTGGCCTGTCAGTGGGTTGAAAATGTAATCGCAGAATCTGCCTGTGGAATCATGGACCAGATTGCCGTGGTTGCAGGAAAAGAGGGTTTTATTTTACCTCTTGTTTGCCAGCCATGTCTTCCCGAGCCTTTAATCGAGCTTCCCAATGAATTGCAGATCTGGGGTATCGATTCGGGGGTAAGCCACCAGGTTTCCGGAATTGAATACGAAGCTGCCCGCGCAGCAGCCTTTATGGGTTATAAAATAATTTGCGACTGGGAACAAATTCCGGTTGCAGTTGATCACAGGAGTGATATTGAACGTTATACAGATAGCCGATGGGACGGATATCTGGCCAACTTGTCCGTTTCGCTTTATCACGAAAAATATGAGCCTATTCTCCCGCTCAAGATGAGCAGCAGCGAATATCTCGCACAATACGAATTTCATGTTGATCCTTATACTCCGCTTAAAGAGGGAGTTAATTACTACATCCGAGCCAATACCCGCTATGCTGCAGAGGAGAATTACCGCGTTCAACTTTTCTCTGAATTATCAAGAGGAGCTTCACTTGCTCCTACCAAGCGGGCTTTTAAGCTTATGGGAGAACTGATGTATGAGTCTCATTATGCATATACCCAATGCGGATTAGGTGCTAAAGCTACCGATTTTATCGTAGAGCTGTTCAGGAAAGAGGGTGTTGAAAATGGTATCTACGGAGCTAAAATAACAGGAGGAGGCGCCGGCGGGACGGTTGCAATTCTTGCCGAAAAAAGTGCCTCCGATGTTGTTCAGCGTGTATTTGAAAAATATGCTCAGGCAGGAATGGGAGATCCGTATCTTTTTGAAGGGAGTTCCGACGGTGCAGATGCATTCGGAATACTCACAATTAATGGGTAAAATAAGAGCTTTTCAAACGCTGTTTTTTCCATTTCAATTATGTATTTTTAAGACTTCTAAACATGCTGAATTTATCTTTAAACGTGTAAACTGATTTAACTTATGAAGAAATACAATGTAGGAATCATTGGATATAGCTGGGTTGCCGGTGCCCACATCGACGCGATCAACAAAACAGATTTTGCGCAGGTTACAGCCGTCTGCTCCTCAAGGGAGCTCAATGAGGCTGAGCTGGGTGCAGCGCATGGCTGTTCGCTCAAATGTTACACCGATCTTGCTCTGATGCTGGCAGATCCGGAAATTAATATCGTATCAATTTGCAGCTATCCTGCCGACCACGCCAGGCAGGCAATCATGGCCGCAAAGGCAGGTAAACATCTGATTATCGAAAAACCTATCGCATTGACATGGGATGAATGTCTTGAAGTTGAAGCTGCAGTTAAAGAAGCCGGTGTTCTGGTATGCGTCTGCTTTGAATGTCGTTTTTCAAGCCAGTTGCTTGCCATCAAATCGGTGATCGACCAGGGACTTCTGGGTAAAATTCATTATGGCGAGGTTGATTATTTCCACGGGATTGGTCCATGGTACGGACAATATCGCTGGAACACCCTTAAAGATGCTGCCGGGAGCAGCCTCTTGACTGCAGGCTGTCACGCCATGGATGCGTTATTGCTCTGCATGGGCAGCGAGTTTGAGAGTGTAAGCAGCTTTGCATCTTATTCTGAAAATAAAGATTTTGCACCTTACGAATATCCCACAAGTTCCGTCTCAATCGTTAAATTTAAGAACGGCGCCGTTGGAAAGACCGCTTCTATCATTGACTGTCTTCAACCTTACTATTTCCATTTTCATCTCGTAGGAAGTGAAGGATCTCTTTTGGATAATAAATATTACTCAACCAAAGTTCCGGGTCTTGATAAAAATAACTGGACCGAACTACCCATGAAAATGCTCGACTCGGGTGATGTTTCTGATCATCCTTACCAGGCACAGTTCGAAGCTTTCTTTAAAGCCTTGGATGAAGGAGTCGAAATGCCGCTCACCACTCTTTCGGATGCCCTCAAAACACATGAACTTATCTTTGCTGCAGATAAATCAGCGCTCGCAAAGAATTAAAAAAACACCCTTTGCGTTGCTTTGCGAACTTTGCGCGATCAATTTAAGCAGTCCAAGTTTCTCGCAAAGACCGCAAAGAAACGCAAAGAATAACAAATTAAAAACTTAATCTATTTCCAATGAAAAGAATCCTGATAATTCCGCTCCTTTCCGTTTTTGTACTGCTGGTTTTCGTAAAAAGTGGTTTAGCATTGAATCCTAAGGGGTCGCGCGGTACATTGAAGGGATTAAAATCTCCTAAAATCGAATTATTCAATGGGAAAGACCTTAGCGGCTGGTACACATTTATAAAGAATAAAGGGAAGAATAATGATCCCAATAACGTATTTACCGTTCAGAATGGTCTGATCCGTGTCTCAGGACAGGATTTCGGCTGCATTACCACCGATAACGAATATGGGAATTATCAATTGGAAATTGATTTTAAATGGGGAGAAAAAACATTTCCTCCGCGTGTAAATAAAGCCAGGGACAGTGGTGTCTTTGTGCACTCCATTGGTAAGGATGGAACCGCTTCCGAGTCATGGATGCAAGCTATTGAAATTCAAGTTATTGAAGGTGGTACCGGAGATATTATCGTAGTTGGAAATAACTCTTCCGATTTCTCGATTACCTCAACAGTGGGTCCGGAAAAAGAGGATAGTTCGTTTGTTTTCAGACCAAACGGCACCCCTGAAACCATCATCGGAGATCGGGTGAACTGGTTAGCCCGTGATCCGCAATGGAAAGATGTAATCGGATTTCGCGGAGCAAAGGATGTTGAAAAACCACATGGAGAATGGAATAAACTAAAGATAATTGCGCTGGGAAGTAAAATTACTGTTTACCTGAACGGCACTTTTGTCAATTATACCTACGATGTTCATCCTCAAAAAGGGAAGATTCAAATTCAGTCTGAAGGTGCAGAAATATTCTTCAAACGGGTTGAAATCAAACAATTGATTAGTAATTGATAATTTGATGATCCTATTCATCAACGGAATAATCTTCTCTTTGGTTTTTAAGGAATATCAAAAAAGTGAGGACCTAAGAAATCGGGTTAATTCAAATTCTATTGTATTTTTGAGATCCAATCCTATAGAAGTAATAAAAGGGATAGCATGTCGCATTTACATAATCAAATGATTTCTTAAAGATCAGAAATAAAAAAAATGCCACCAAGGCTCCAATACACCAATCCGCCAGCCGGCGGACACCAGGACAATGACATTTTGTGAAAATTGGAGTTTTGGTGCTTTGGTGGCAAAACCTTTTTTATTCCTTCCCAAATTACAATTGTATATTTATACAGTCCAAAGGAAGTACCCCATCCACCGATTCAACAAAAACCGCATGGCTACCCATAGCAAACTCTGAGGATTTATAAACAACCGAAGATTTTAGGTCATTGGGACTTTTCAACACAATATTTTTCAGCAACTTACCATCCAGATAGATATTGACCGACCCATAATCAGGACCTTTGGGTGAATAGAGTTCGAATCCCATTCCGTCAAAATTCCATTTCGCAAAACTGGAATCCTTTTTAGATACCGCCCCCCGTCCGTTCAAAAACAGAGAATCCTTCTTAAAGGTCCAGTCGTTGTCGTAATTTCCTGAGTTTACCAATGCCTGGTAAAAGCCATAAATGACCGATCCTTGCTTTTGTTCCCCATTTACAACAAAGCTATTGGCAAGCAAAAAGCTATGAGGCATCAGTGCGACTCCCACAATTCCAGGATTACTTTTCATTATCCCATTCCACTGTTGTTCACCATTTAAAACAAGGGTATACTTCCCATTTTTATTCAATAATCGCAACCTGTTTTCATCCCTGTTCCAGCGACTAATTTTTCCGGAATCAACATGAATAATACTCTTTCCATTTTCGTATTGATTTATTTTCCAACCGGCTCTATCAATCACAATCTCCTTATAATCTGCATTTTCCTGAGTCAGAGAAAACTTTCCCCAGGAATTCAGGATATCAATGGGTGAGTGAAAATCCCAAATCAGATGCATCGTCCCATCGAGCTTAAATTTCAGATCAATTTCTGTAATATCAATCCATATCTTAAGATATGAAAAGGTATTTCCTTCGTTAGCTGTAAGGTTGAAGCCCTTTGTTTTGTCAAAGTTACTCCATGATCCCTTTGCCAGATTAATCGTGCCGTAGTCGTGGGGATCCTTGGAGGGAAACATCACGTAAATCGAATCATTATCACCCACAAATCCGGTGAAGGTTTGTCCCCAGATTCCGGAATATTCGTTTTCAACATTTTCAGAATGCCAGAAGGCTCCGTCGCTGAATAGCTGGTATTTATCCGGATTGGTCAGATCCTCAACTTTTGCGCGATGAACCGATTGGTAGTTGCGATTAACAGAAACAGATGTTGATGGAAAATAGACATACCCATCGTGCAAAAATGCCGGAAAATACTCCTGTAGCGGCTGATAATAGGTTTTCTGCTCAACATTCAGAATGATCTTTGCCTCGCTGTAAGGCCCTTCCGGATTTGGTGCGGTGGAGACGGCCAATGCCCAGCTGCTGGTTGGTGTTGTATCCATCATATACAGCAATGCCCAATCGTTTTTGCGCTTGACAATCATCGGGGCATACATCCTCCAGTACTTCTTCAGCAAAGGATTTTGTTTGTATTGTGTATTAAATTTCGCAGGTTTCTTTGAAACCACAAAGGGTCCATCCGGCTTATCGGCAACAGCATAACCAATACCAGAGATATCAGTTCGTTGCCAACCCGACTGAGCCAGCCAGTCAAAAACCATGTGATATTTTCCGTCGGAATAGGTCACCATCACATCGGGAGCCTGAATTTTAAGCGAATCGTAGCATTCCATCGATGGGGAAAAAAGATCACCGCATTTATTCCATGAGCGCCCTTTGTCTGTAGATTTAAAAATGACACATTTGAAATCCTCAGTCAGCGGATCCTGATCCGATTTATAAAATTCCTTGTATTCACCGATGTAGAGGTACCAGTTTTTACTCACCGGATCGGAATAGAGGAACCCATTGACGGGCCATTCCATCCCCTTTCGCCCCCTGTAAACCGGATTTCCGGGTAACCGCTCAAAGGTATCCCAGGAGGGACTTCCGAGGGCGTAATCGTGTGACCAGTCACCCTTGTGTGTGAGCAAGGCATAATCATTGGTTTTGCTTTCCGGTTTACAGGAGCCTAAAATAATCACCGATATTAGAAAAAGAAAAAAATAGTTTTTCATAAGGATATTCATTGAACTAATCGAGTTTAAACCTCATAGTGTAAATGAGAAAAAAGAACATACGCCCTGAAAAATCTTGGTATTACCATCTTTACACAACTCACTTCGGGACTGTTATTGAGTTTTCTCCATACTCCCCCGGTTACGCAAGCTTCACCGGGGGTTATTCAGATTAACCCACTTCATGGTTTGAATGATTTTTCAAACTACTATGAATTAATCAAATAGTGACCGGGTGACTGTTCAGAACTTAAATAGTCACCCGCTCAATTTCAGATATCCATTATTGATCAGCAGTAATAAGGTATTTTCCGCCTCTCAATTCAAATTTACAACTCCCGTCTGCCGCCACCTGTGGTGAAGTGGATACATTATTACCTGTATTCATAACAAGAACTTTATGTGCATTCTTCAACGGCAATTCAAAATTGGCAATCCCCTCGTTCGGAACCGTGACCTTAAACAGGTAGCCGGTTTTGCACTTTTCCCAGTCAGAGGTGATCGTTCCCAAAGGAGAGTCATAACTACATTTCGCAAAAGTGAGCCCTTTGGGAATAGCAGGTGATATTGTGAATTTCTGAAATCCAGGATAATTCGCCATGGGCCTGATCCCTCCGAGCCACCTGTAAAACCACCCCGATACGGTTCCAAACATGGGATGACAATTAGAGAAGGTATCATCGCTCTCTTTCCAGGTCTCCCAGATTGTGGTTGCACCCTTGTCGACCATAAATCCCCAGCCGGGATATTTAGCGCTGTTCACCACCTCAAAAACCTTATCGGCATGACCGGCGGCAGATAACGCCTCCAGAACATATTGCGTACCAAATATTCCTGTCATAAAATGCCCTTCAATTCCCTGATCAACAGCTTTTACCAGTGAGTCTGCGGCAGCTTTTCTGTCGCATTCAGGAAGTACATTATAATAGAGCAAGGTGGCAAAAAGCGTTTGTTTGTTGATTGGTTTAGCATAACTATTTTTCCAGAAAGTATTCAGGAGATTTTCCGTGATTTTCTGTTCGAGGGAAGCAAATTTTTCGCCGCTCTTTTTATCATTCATGACCGAAGCAAACTGGCGCATTATCCTCGCGCACTGAAGATAGTGAGAGGTTCCGATGAGCTCGATTGGCGACGGGATAATCGATTCATGATCGGCTAACCCATTTAATACGATCCCGTTGGGATGAATTTTAGCCACCTTCTCCATCCACCCTAAGTCTTTTTCGTATAACTCATGGATAAGGGTGGTGTCGTTATAATACAAGAAAAGATTATATTGTGTGGTAAGAAATGCAGATTCCCAGCTGATTCCGCAATACCTTACTCCCACAAAGGGGGCCGTATCAATGAATACCGAATCGTTCATCGCATCAACCCAGTCGTAAACGGTCTTACGATAGAAGGAATGCATATCGAAATTGGAGATAAAGGTCTCAGCCGTAGCATTGAGGTCACCACCATAACCAAACCGTTCCCTTCCCGCACAGTCTGATTGGACGCTCAGCAGATTATTCAGAAATGTCTGACGTGAAATCTTTTGTATCGTATTCAGAAGATCGGATGAACAACTGAAACTATTTCCGTTTTGAACGCCCGAGGCAAACGCCACTCCGGAAAGATCCGACAATTGAGGCTTTTTCTTCAACCCTTTAATCTCCATATACCTAAATACATGCGAGGTGAGCTCGGGTTTATACCACACTTCATGCTGATCACCAAAGATATAGGTATCGATAGGATTTGCAAGATCCGGAGCACCCGGACCTCCTCCCCCCTTCTCTTTTATCTGTCCGCAGACAACGGTCATTGGATTTAGTTCACCATTTTCATAGATGCGTTCACCGGTACGGATGGTTATCACATCTGCGGGGTTACCTTCAAACTTAATATTGAAGGTCCCGGAGAAAATAAATCCCATATCCACAATATAGGACCCCTCTTTCGTGGAGGAGATACTTATCGGTTTCACTTCGCTATACTCGATGATTGGCGCAGAGAAAACCGCTTGGAGTTTTCCTTCGGGGCCGTTTTTTTCAACTGCCTGTTTCCAGGATTTATCATCGAATCTGGGTTTATTCCATCCCGGAATATCTTTGCGGGCATCATGTATTTCGCCCAGGTAAACGCCATTTTTGAGAACCGGTCCTTCGGTATACTTCCAGGTTTTATCAGTTTTCAGTTCCTCGACTTTCCCGTCGGCATAAGTCAGTTTAAGAGATGCAATAAACTGCGGCCGTCCAACGGGCAGACTTTTCCGGAGGTTGTAAACGCCCCACATCTTCAGGGGAAGGGGATTGTACCAACCGTTGCCAAGCGTTACACCCAGGCAGTTTTCCCCATTAAGGAGCTCTTTCGTTACATCATATTCCGAATAATAAACCCGTTTGCTGTAGTTTGTCCAGGCAGGCTCGAGATAACTTTTCCCAATCTTTTCGCCATTCAGGGTTGCCACGTAATATCCGGCAGCTGTAATAAAAAGCTTCGCCGATTTGATCGTCTCTTTGACTACAAAATCCTTGCGAAACAGAGGAGCAGGATCTTCATTGTAAAGCAAAGAATCGTTAACAGGGAGCATTTTACCGTCACCGATCCAGGAGGAAGAGGCAAGGTCTGAACTATCGAGCGGTTTGGTGTTAGTTGAACGGCAACCAAATAGAAAAAGGATAAAAAGGGACAAAAAAACATTTTTAATCATTAGCTTGGAATTTTATGTTATTTAATTAATCAGGTGCCGAATTTCAGTATTTAATCCATAATTCAAAAAAAACTCTTTTTGCCACCAAAGCACCATCCCGCACTTGCGGAACGAAAAAGGCACCAAAGCATTCTTTTGATTTGGTGAAACTTGGTATATTGGAGATTTGGTGGCATCTTTTTTTATTTTGGATCACTAAGTACCCAGTAAATTATTGAAATACAAGATTAATTCATTTTTACAAATGAGCTAGTTTTGAACAGTATAAAACTCATAATTAATCTTCCATTTGAATTCTTTCCCTGGTTCAACCTTTATGTTGATATAAGGTTCGGGACAGAGCGTTGTTGCGCAAGCCCAAAACACCAGTTTATCAATAGGCTGATCACTGGTAATGCACACTCCGCCACCTGTTTTCTGATTTTCAATACGTATGTCAAAATCCTTAGGGCTTCTGCTAAAACCAGAGAGTGAACCATAATAAACAGTTTCACCCTCTTTCAAATTACGAAGAAATTCAATTTTATTATCTTTAATATCAATCAGCTCTCCTGATCCCACACCAACCCCTGAAATGGGGTAGGGGAATTTTACCGTAAAAGCAGGGCCGGTTGGTTGCTGGTCAATCACAAAAAAGTTATGACAATACACAGTTGTTTCTATAGTACGCTTCCCGGTGTTTTTAAGACTATGAAATAGAATTAGTTGAGCTTTATTAATTACCAGCTGTACAGTTTTTTGATAGATGTATGAATAGTTTTCATCCTTTAGTTCATGAATAAACTGAACCTGATCAGATTGTTTGTTAACCGTCCAGATTCCGTGATTCAGAATAGACAACTGCCTCCCAGAAACATAAGGTTTTTCATCGGGTTTGATAAGGGTACCTATTCCTATTTTCACGAAGGTGTCGCCAGGAATTGTTACTTCATAATCAAGGGGAGCAAACTCTTCGGCAGGCCCCATAATTGTGTCGTGAAGATCCGGATCTCCGGACTTGAACCATCGTCCGAAATATTCGTGCCCGTTGTAAGTGAGGCTGGAAATGTTGCCCGACCAGTCGAATCGTGATCCCTGGTAATAACCATTTTGAGGATCGGGAAGATAGAGTTTTGCACGCAATAGTCCGTTGCAAATCTCAGCATCGGGAGATTTCACACTGGTCATAGAGCCAAAAGCCAGGAAGAAAAGTAAAAGAGATAAGATTTTCAGACCCATTTTTTAAAGAAACAAGAATTAAAGAAATTTATACTCATCTAATTAAGTTCTTTTTAAATGAAAAAAAGAAAAAATGCCACCAAAGCCCCAATACTCCAAATTTCACCAAGAATTGGGGCTAAAGAAGACATAGAAGCCTTTTTGGTGACTTGGTGTTTTGGTGGCCTAAATAATTTTATTAATGATCAAAACCATAATCCATCATGACTGTATTATTATTTTGCCTCTTCGACCATTTTATGAAATGAATTTCGTTGTACCTCTCCGGCTTCCGCATAATGGGTAACCCCTTCACGTTCTGTGATTGCACAAAATTTCGCATAGGTGCCGTCATATTTTGCAAGAACCGGAGATCGTCTGCATTTCAGATACAAAACAGGAAGGGAGGCCAGTTCAACACGTCTAAAAACATCGGGATTATCTGCAATTTTTTTAGCTTCCTCGAAGATATTATACGATTCTTTAATAAACTGATCCGAAAAAATCCGGTCGTCAGGTGAGAGATTGGGATGAATATGAGCCTCGGGAGTGATTCGTCCCTGCAGGTTGTCAAAGTACTGTCTCACCAATTTGCCCGACCTGCCGTAATAGCCATTCATAAAATCACCGATAATCTTTTCGGCATCACAATCGGGATTCCAGAACAGCCGTGCAATCAGGTATGATCGGAGCTCACTGAATTCACCACCTCTGCACTGATAGGCACCCTGTTCCATGATTCCAATCGAATTGTTATCCCGAAACGTCTGAATGTTTGGCTGAAGCACCTTGAAATTAGGATACGGCAGAAGGAAGTGGGCAAAATCGACCACATAATCCCAGATATAAAGGTGCGGAGCCAAAACGGACCAGCTTGTGAGGTCATTCAGGAATGACTTGTTCTGGGGACAGGTTTTGAAATCGTGTGAAAAGCAGCATTCAATACTGCATAACCGGACAACCACATTACTGCGCGGATGGATATGTTTTGGCGGAGTTCGCGTATACAAATAGGCCAGCGTCCCGATAAATTTGTCGGGGAATTCCTTCTCCACCGATTCGGCAATCTGGTTAACGAACCAGATCATAATTCCCGATTCACCCCCTTCACGCTTTACAATTTCCTGACATTTATCGCACTGGCAGGGATTATACCAATCGTTTTGTGATACATCATAGATCAGATATTCAGGACTCTCACGCATCCGTTTTTTTATCTTTTCAGTAATAATCTTTAGAACATCGGGATTTGAAAGACACAATTGTGCCTGCTCATGAATCCGTTTGCCACCAATCAAACTGTAAAATTCGGGGTGACCTGCAAAAAATTCGGATGGAGGCATCAACGGATAGAAAGTATGCACCGACCAGTAGCTCTCCACTCCGCCGGGTTGTTTCCGGTACCCCATGGCACCGTTCACCTTGTTTCTAGCAGCCCAATCAGGATTGAAAGCCTCATGGTAGAAGTCATTTCGGACTCTTACCCCGGGGTGCTCAGCATGTTCGAAAAAATTAAACACCAGCTCATCCCGTTTAGGAATATTATTCACCGTTGGGGTGTACCACCTGCACCCGAACTCATTTTCGAGAAATGCCATTACCCCATACATTGTTCCACGCCCTTTGCCGCCATAGATTAAAATATCGGCACCTGAATTGCAGTATCGAAATGATTCGTCCTGATCACCGGGAGCATCATCTCCCGTTATCTCTTTAACCTGCGTGTTATGTCCTATAATTATCTGATGTCCCTGATACGGCTGATCCAACGGCTGAATTGGCAGTTCAATGCCGCTAATCTCTTTCATCCAGTGCTGAAGTTCGCTGGCAGCCCATCGCTCCGATTCGGATGCACCACCATCGAGGGCGATCCGATAGTCCGATTTGCCCGCTGAAAACAAGGTGTAATTGACCCGCTTTCCGGCAAAAAAAGAGAATTCCTGACGGATGGTTTCGCCGTTTATGAGTTTAATCCTGACAGAGGCGGTATAGGGTTGAAATTGATCGTTTTTAAGGTTAATATTTCCACAGAAAGCTTCGTTGCGCTGCTCCTTTGCAATAGTCCGGTTACGGGGATCCAAAATTTCAAATTCAAGATTTTGGATAACCTGCTCCAAAACAGGATTCCCAAATTTTGAAGCGACCTTGGCCTGACCATCCAATCCGGCAACTACGGTAACCAGATCACCCAGTTCAGCCAGTTTGGCGTTGGAAAACCGATGAAACCGGGCACAAAATCCACCATTTCCGTACCGTTCTTCAATCTTAAAAAGGAGGGTGTTTTTCCCTTTATTTAGCCGCACCGGAATCAAATCACCATCAACATGGATTCCTCTGGGGGTGTGGTATTCAAATATTTTTAAACCGTTTAACCACACATTGCCCCCGTCGTGGGTACCAAGGCCAATGAACCATACTCCGGTATCCTCAGCCTGAATTTCAGTATAGGCATAAGAAAATACCGGATCCTCAAACCCAATGGATTTATCGAGCTGAATTATCGAATCGGGTGAGTTGTAAACCTTCCATTTTGCAAACCCTTTGGGATATTTTACAACATCTCCGGCTTTAATACTCAGGTTTTTTTCTCCTCCGGCTTTTGTCAGGTAGTCCAAAGTGAAGCCATCTACAAAACCGGGAAGGTATTCCATCGATTGCTTTGGATCTTTTGGTCGCTGCAAAGGGATAGGACCACACAGCAGCCATGTTCGGATCCACTCTCCGGGAACAACATTTTTCAAGGGTAACTGCTGCGAATCTGCCGATCCCAGAAAGAAAAGAATTACGAGCAGGAGAAGAATAACCTTTTTATACATAGTTATTTATGCTAATATTGTTTAATCGTTATGACATTCTGCATCGGAACATTAAAACCCTCGGCTGATAGAATTGTCGATGGCGGCAATTTATCTTCAGGGCACTCGGCAATTACGACGCGGGTTTCACCAGGTAACAAAGTAAAATATCCATCCGAAATATAAGCCGGCAAAATACGTTTCCCTGTCGTGCCATTTCGCAAGTTAAGTTTAATGGAGAGTGCAATTGACTTTGACGGATTGGAAAGAATGAATGTAAATTTCTCCATCTTCCCCTCCCTGACTTTACCGGTAAGTTTCCCGCTGATTTTGACAGGAACCAATTTATTTAATGACCTGTAATCACGCTTACCATCGGCGGTCTGCAAATAGGTATTTTCAGATAACAGGATGCCTTGTGCAGAAAAACTCTTCATCCTTGCAACATAGACGGGCGGCAGATTATCCGGGAATTTAGCTGTAAAACATTTAACGCGGGTGTTTGCCTTTGAATCGTTAGTTGCTAATTCTTTATGTATTACCTTAGAATTAAGATCGTAAATTGTGAGTTCGGTCCTGATTCCCGGATAATCCTTCAACGTATTGTTGATAAAATAAATCTCCTGAGTATAGGGTTGAAACTGGATATGCAATGGTTCGCAGGCTTTTTTGCTTCCATAAAAAACACCATTGGTTTCGTAGTCTGAGGAATAGGTCTGCCACACGGTGCTTGGCCAGGAGGGGTGGGTCATCCAGAGCAGCAAGCCGCTACACGAATTCCAAAGCCTGTAATTCCAGACCTCAAATATCTCGCGATAGATCTCATAGTTTAACATCTGGGCATTGCGGCAGAACTCCCCAAGGTTCTTATAAGTACCATACTGATCTTCAATTGCCTGAATATAATCTTTTTGGCCCCTATGCAGGTCATGATAATACCAGGCGTCTCCAATTGGCCAAAGGTCTTCAGCAGGCATCATCTCCTGCATGGTTTCGGCAACCGGTATCGCAGGAACGCCGGTCTCTGTATTAAAGCCCTCTTTATGATGTATTTCCTGCTTTACAAAATCGGTATAAAACCATGGTCCACTATTGGCGAGGTTATTTTTAATAGAACTGGAATGAAAAATTCGTGTACCGTCGAGTTTGGCCTGCAGGATATGCAAACTATCATCAAGCGCCATGGCAGGATTACCTTCGTTACGGCCGCACCAGAGCGCAATACTTGGATGGTTCCTGTAACGGAGGATTACATCCCGTGTATTATTCAGAAATAGCTGGTTATCCCATGGATCGAGATTCCAGTTTTCGGTACTCATCCAAAGATCGTTCCAGATCAGAAGCCCATATTCATCGGCCAATTCATAGAAAATCTCCTCGGTACTTTGTCCCACCCAATTTCGGATCATGGTAAATCCGGCATCCTTATGTAGCCGGAAATAAGGTTTAAGCTTTTCGCGCGAGATCCGTTTCATCGCCTCATCAATACCCCAGTTACCGCCCCGGCAATAGATCGGTTGTCCGTTTACCTGGATAACCAGATAAGGTGCTGATCCGGGAGTTAACCCTTTATCAAAAAGGACAGTATCTTTAAGATCAGGGACGAAACCTATCTGAACCCCACCCGGAAGGCGACGGCACTCAAAACTTTGATGCCTGTAGGTAATTATTTTCTCAGTCTTCGCCCATACTTTCAACGGATTCAGGTTCACCCTTACATTCTGGCGAACAAGCCTATAATCGACCGTAAAGTCATAACTCATCTCCCGGATTCCAAACCGGACGACTTTCTGATCAGAAACATTGTTTTGATCATCAGTTACCGTTAGTTTCAGATTGTAGAGTTCCTGTCTCCCATAACCATTGGGCCACCAAAGCCGCGGTTTCTGAATAGTAAGCTGTGCAAATTCCGACGGACTAAAAACAATCAGCTTTTGTTCCCCACCATTTAGGATCACTTGTTTTGAACACCTCACAGATTCAATTTCACCGGAAAGTGTAAAGGTTTTACGTGATCGGCCACTGTTTTTAAGTGTTGATTTTATGGTGATTCCGGCGCTGGTGGTATCGGGTAACGGAAGATCGGTGATAACCTGCGGATCAACAATCAGGGCGTCGGAAGAGACTTTCAATCTCACATCCTGCCAGATACCCATATTTCGGTCGCGTATTCCGGGTATCCAGTCCCATCCTTCGGTACACACAAAGGTAGGACCATCATAACAAAGGAGACCTCCGTTAGGACCTGAGCCCTGAAGGTTTTGTTCATGCGGAATTCCCGGATGAGGCGGAGGGAGGATATGAACAGCAAGAATATTGGTACCGTCTTTATGCAAAAACGAGGTAATATCGAATTGCCCGCGGATAAAAGCACCGGTTATCGTACCTAACAATGATCCGTTTAACCAGACCTCCGCTTTATAATTTATCCCGTTTAGAATAAGTTGAATTCGTTTGTTTTCAACACCCGGAGGAATTGGCATGACAGTGCGGTACCACCAGTCTGTGCGACACAGTGTATCCGGGATTGCCATGTTATTCAATCCGTAAAGGGGTTCGGGATAATAACCACGATTAACCAGGGTCGTCAGAATCGTTCCGGGTACTGTAGCGTTTATCCATGAGGAAGTCGGATAAGAGTCCTTTGTAATTTCAGCTCCTGTTGAATTGATTTGTTTTGCAGCTTTCAGTTCCCAACCGTCAGAGATTATCCATTCCTTATCCGTTGCAGAAACCAGTTTTGCTTCGGACAATATTTTCGGAAGCACCTTGGGCAGGACGATGGCGACCCTGGATTTTGGAAGCTCATCCGGCGCTTGTGGCACACGCAACCCTTTGTTCTGAGCAAAAAGAGGTGTCAGCAAAACAGATAGTAAACAAAAAGCAGAAATAGTCCGCAGCAGTAACCCGGAAATATCGTGTCGTCGATGCATAGGTATTCGTTTGTAACAGGTTAATAAAAATCTTTATTCATTTGGTTGATCGCTAAAACTAGTCAGATTTTCGATACATCCAAAATCGTCCTACCTTGAATCGCCTTTAATCTCGAGAACAAGTACACTTCCGGCACCCATTTTTTCCTTCCTGGAAAAGGAATCTCCACTGTAACTCTTCTCGTTGCCGGCACCCACTCCATCGATCACTTTTACACGATACCTTTGTGAGGGTGCCAGTTTTAAATCTTCATAATCAATCTTATAGCTAATGGTGTGAGCAACACTGTCCAGGTTTGTAAACACCAGGCCAAGTGTGCCGTCCTCTCCCTTCCACGCAGAATGTGAGACTGCCGCCATTTCCAGTTTTTTTTGATCTGCTCCCAATGGAATCTGGAGCATCGGATTGTCACCCACAAGTTTTGGAGGACGGACCATTTCACCAAAAAAGAGGAATTTCCTGACCGATTCCTTTGCCAGTGACTTACACAGAACCTTGAGATATTTTGCCTCCGGACTCTCCAGATTCACACTGTTCGGATCGAACCATCCCATTTGCTGACCCCAGATAAACATTCGGGCGTTACCCATTTTAAAGGATAATGCCGAACCGCCGGCACCCTGTCCATAAAGTAAGCAATATCCGGAATAGACAAAGTCAAACAATGGGATATGGTCAGGAAAGATGTTGTAAATATTACAAGCCAGTAATCCGTCGAAGACATCAATATAGGGTTCAGCAAAATCTTCTGTGGTAAGGATTATCTCAGGATTTACCTTGCGGGCACTCTCGTGGGTTTGTTCGATCCCCTTGCGGTTACCGTCGATCCAGTGATGGCCTCCGCCAAGCGGATGACCATGTGAGGGATCGAAGCAATAGGCCGGCTGGCACGAGGCTGTCTGATCCATATAAACTCCGTTGGCGCCCAAGTCGGAAACCATCCGTGTAACAACCTCAGCGAGTTTATTCTGCCACACCTTTGTTGTCGGACACATTACCGCGAACGGATTATCCGCCCAATGTTCCTTTACTATTGCCAGGTCCTGCCAGGCGCAGGTATTCCATTTTGAATAACTTATCAGGTCATCAAACATCAGGAATGGCGTTTTGGTTGCAGCCGATTCAGGATGTTCCCTGCTCCAGCTTTTTGAATTCATATCCCAGATCCGGCTATTGATGTAAGGAACAATTCGAACACCTGCGTTTTGCATCTGTTTCGCCATCTTTGAGAACCCTTCAATCGGAGGGAAGTAGTCGGGGTAGTAGGTATCGAATGGATTCTCTGTCCAGCCATACCATTGCAGGATTGTAGGGACATCAAGGAATTTTGCAAGTGGAATCAATTTATTGGTAGCCAGACCCTCTGTCCAGGACACAAACCAGATTGGGGTATTCAGATACCACTTTGGGATATCATTCCGCTGCGAGAGTCTCCCTTTTGCACACCATTTCTGATTAATTACCCATTCGCGATAAATCTTGGATGCCGTGATCCAGTCCCCTTCGTAAACTCCGACTATTGCCTCGTAAGGCATCTTATAGCTGCTTTGGCTTCCCGGAATACCCATTCCCTCAGGATAGTTCCTAATGCTGTATTTCAGACTTTTATCCTTTTCATCAACATCAAATCCAAATTTTTTCACATTGGCTTTTGGATCGTGGGTGGCAAGATATAATCCATTGTTATTCTTCCCTTCAAAAAGCGTGCTGAATTGCATATTACACCGCGCCGACGGATAACTCATAACCTGAGGTGGCCGGGGATCATCCTCGATTTTCTCCGCTATTCGTTTAACCGGATTTTTTAACAGACAGCCAATAAAATCGGGGTATGCCAATTGCATATCTTCATTTTCCGGAGCATTCAACCCTTTGATTGAAGGGTAAGTAACCTCCCATGTTCCAAATTTTTTGCTGTTGTTTTCTACATTAATCTGCCAGTGAGAGAGTGACGATGTGTCGAGTCTGACTGCTGCATCCACATTCACCGACTTGTCCTCGGTTTCCAGTGTAATCCCCTTCCAATAGAGATGGAGTGTGAGGTTGGTGCCATCTGCAGACTTTTCAACGATATAGCTTCTTTCACATTCTGCGTTGTTATCAATCTTTACAATTCTGTTAGAGGCGTGCTTGAATTCGATTTTCCAAAGCGTGCCTCCCTTCATTTCCCCAACCATAAAATCATGATCCTTCAGGATATTTTTTATGCTGTATAAACCGAAACCATCTTCCTTATAAAACTTCAAACCAATAATTCCATTTGATATCGAGATTCCGCTTGTGGTTTCATCAACAGAAAATGGTTGTTTGTCAGTGTTTGCTCCATATTTTAATGCTTTTGAATCAACAGTTGCAACCATTGAAATTATAAGAAAAACTGCAAAAAAGCGAATGTTGAAAATAATATTATGAAACATTTGAACCTCTTTCTTTGAGGTGAATCTATTTTTATTACACATTTTGTTAACCTTTTAAAATCAATTCAAATAACTAATCCTTAATGCATCGCACAGAAAAGCCAAGACTCTTGCCGTATCCATATATACCGGTATATTTGGCAATGGCAGTCAGGTATCTGGTCCAGGCCATATAGGGATTCATCTCTGAGGAACTCCACCACCCACCGTAGATTCCAAAGTGGCTGAATTCTCCATTAATGCCCCGGTAGCTTCCCGGAAGAGCCGTAAAACCTGTTTCGTTTGTTGCATTTGTATTGGGACTTTGCCAATGTACTGCACCGGTTTCTTTTAGTTTCCCCCCGGCTACTTTGAAACCACCCAGATAAGTTGTAAGCGTGGTCCATTCGGCATCGGAGGGGAGGTGCCAACCGACAGGACAAACCTGGCGACTATCTGTAACGGCATGCCAGGTATATAACCGACCATAAACAGCCACATTTCCTTCATCACCAATATAAGCCCACTGATATTTTGGTGCAATTTCGCCCGAGATTTCCAAAGTTGCGGGAACTGTTGTTCCGATAATATCTCCATTTCGATACTTTGTAACTTTCAGGTTCTCTTTCATCCACACCTGAGTGCCGATAGTTACCGACTGATAAATATTACCATCAACATCGGTTACAGTTCGCTTCTCCTGGGCTTTTAGGAGGGTTAGTCCAAAGAAGAAAACAATTAAGGTGAATAGTTTATGTTTGAAGAGTTGCATATTAATCCGGTGTTTTTAAGTTTAACGTTAAAAAAGGTTTCAGAAAAAGTATTTAATTCAATGCCAATAATAGAACAAATATATTTGATTTTGTGCCGATCCACACTTTTGGTTCATACTCCGCTCCTCCAATGGCCGTTTGGGGATCCCAGGTAAAGGTAAGAAAACCGATGGAATTCATTGCATATTCGCGTTTCTATCCCAAACAGCCACCAGAACTAACTAACTGTTTAACTAATAGTTATATTTCTGAATTTCCTGTTCTGCAAAAATTTCTGTTTTGGTAGCGTGCTGACGTATACAAATGTTTACGGTCAGTTGATTCGCAATTACAATCATTTTGAATGTGAATAAACGTAATTTAAGGAAAAGCAAACGTTTTGTCATTTTCTAACTGTATCAATTAGAATTGAATAAAACTCTTACAATTCGCTTAGCAGATCACAAATCTAAGATTACGATATTTTTATTTAATTTAGCACCTGCATTTATAATACAAATGTACCTGCAACCAATATTACTTGTACAAAAGGATGTATAAAAGCATCAACCATGAATTAAAAAATATTATACAATAGTTTTTAATTCGAATACCATTTTTAGTATAAAATCTATTAAAAAACCCTTATGAATAAAACTGTATTAGGAATATTTGCTCATCCCGATGATGCGGAACTGATGTGTGTTGGAACGCTATCGCTTTTAAAGAAAGCGGGTTGGGAGATTCATATTGCAACGATGACCCCGGGCGATAAAGGGTCTGCAGAGCTGACACGCGAAGAGATCAGCGTTATCCGCAGAGCCGAAGGGGCAAAAGCGGCGGAACTACTTGGAGGAACCTACCATTGTCTTGAATGTGATGATGTTTACATTATGTATGACCGTGAAACCATTAACAAAGCCACAACCTTAATCAGGAAGGTGCAGCCAACCATCGTTATAACAGCGAGTCCGAATTGTTACATGATTGATCATGAGATGACCAGCCTTGTTGCCCAGACTGCCTGTTTTGGTGCGGGGATAAAAAACATGGAAGCTGAGGGTGAGCCGTTCGGGATGGTTCCTTATTTATATTATGTCGATCCGATGGAGGGAAAGGATAAGTTTGGAGTCCCTGTAATTCCGGGATTTTATGTGGATATTACCGGTGAAATCGGAATTAAGGAAGAGACGCTCGCCTGTCATGCCAGTCAGCGTGATTGGCTTCGGAAACACCATAAGATGGATCAGTATCTTATTGCGATGAAGCAGTTCGCCGCTCACAAAGGCTCTGAAATTGGCGTCCAGTATGCCGAAGGGTTCCGGCAGCACCTGGGACACGGGTATCCACAGGATAATATTATTAAAGAGATGATCGGGGATTTCGTGTTGATTAAATAGGCTTTTAGGAAATTCGGCTATTAGACAATTACTAAGCAGATCGCTTAGTCACTCCTGGTGTCGTTCCTACTAATGACCAATACACTAAGTTTTATGACAGTAAAGATTGCTTCGGCACTCAAGGGTTTAATATTAAACTGAAGAACATTTTGGAGTGGCTACTAATGACATTTTAGGCATTTTTATAAGCAAGGGGTTGGGGGGAGCTGGCGGCTCGCCGCCAGCTCC
>CANJNY010000047.1 GCA_947475715.1 Prolixibacteraceae bacterium | reverse complement strand
GTGGGTAAGGGGGTTGAAAGTGGCAGGGCCACTTTCAACCCCCTTCCCCAAATTCTCTAAACAATTGTCATTCTGAGTGAAACCAAGTGTAGCGAAGAATCTTTTGAGACTGATTAGAGTTTCCCCGGACAAGATTGAAAAACGATATAGAATAGGTCAATTAGGATATTAAATCCTTAATCATACTTATTTGGCCTCAACATCGAAAATATCAATTGATGTTGGAGAATCAGAAATAATTAAATGTATATGGAAGACAAAGATATTGACCGGATCATTGAAATGGCATGGGAGGACAGAACCCCTTTTGAAGCAATCAAAATACAATTTGGTTGTTCGGAGGGAAATGTAATAGCCTTGATGAGAAAGGAATTGAAGCGCAGCAGTTTTAATTTGTGGAGGAAGCGGGTAAATAGCGGGGTCAGCCAAAAGCATGCACAACGGAGAAACCCTGAAATTGGAAGGTTTAAATGTACCCTTCAAAAAACCATTTCAATGAATAAAATCAGTAAGCGGTAAATGGAACAACTATTTCCTACAGATTATAATCAAATACTTCAAAAGATTGACCAGGTTGATCCCATTCAATATGGTAAATCACGAAATTATATGGATGGAGCTGTCACCTATTTATCACCCTATCTTTCAAGAGGTGTTATCAGTACGAAACAAGTGCTTAAACATGTTTTAAATAAGGGGTTTGAGATATCGCAAATTGAGCAGTTTGTAAAAGAGTTGTGCTGGAGGGATTATTTTCAACGGATTGCTCAACATAAAAATATCAATCTGGATATCAGGCATCCCCAGGAACCTGTGTTAAACGATGGAATACCTGTACAAGTTGTAAATGGTGCCACCGGTATTCAGGGAATAGATGATGCAATTGAACAATTATACCGCACAGGCTATATGCACAACCATTGTCGGATGTATACTGCTTCGCTGGTTTGCAATATTGCCAAATCACACTGGTATCAGCCTGCACAATGGATGTATTATTATTTGCTCGACGGAGATTGGGCCAGCAATGCCTGCAGCTGGCAGTGGGTGGCTGGCGCTAACAGTAATAAGAAATATTACGCCAATCAGGAGAATATTAACCGTTACACCCATGCTAATCAGGCAAATACGTATCTGGATAAGTCGTATGAAGCCATTGAAA
Source organism: Prolixibacteraceae bacterium (assembly GCA_947475715.1). GTDB lineage: Bacteria > Bacteroidota > Bacteroidia > Bacteroidales > Prolixibacteraceae > JAAFHB01. The sequence goes on along the minus strand of CANJNY010000047.1, from coordinate 31,412 downwards.
ATATGGATACGCCTCCTTCATTATTGGATATTCAGAAGTTCGTACCTGAACTGGATTTACCAGCCACTTCGATTACCAATATTGATGTCGCGTTGCCAACTTTTATTTATAACTATTATAACCTCGATCCACTATGGCATCATCAGGAATCCGGCAACAGGATTTTGCTGATTGAGCCTGATTTTTTCTCTCAATATCCTGTAAGTAGAAAGTGTATTGATTTTATGCTTGCATTAAGCAGTAATATTTCAGATATGCAGGTGTATAATGGGTCGTTTAAATCCTTTTCTGAACATTACAAGGTGGGAAATATTTTTTTTAAAGAGCATCCACTTAACTTGGGTTATTCCGGAACAGAGGAACCACGCGATTGGATTTCAGATTCTGTGAAAGAATACGCCCCTTCGTTCTTTAGCTACTGGAAAAAAGTTGAAAAGCAGTTCCGCAAATTATTATAATTATGTTTTTTAGGTTATGAATAAATATCCGATAATCTAACCATGAAAAATACCAGAAAAGAGTTTTTACCCCAAAAGATTTGCCTGGTCTGTAAAAGGCCTTTTACGTGGCGCAAAAAGTGGGAAAAGGTTTGGGATGAAGTGAAATATTGCAGTGATAAATGCAGAATGGATAAAAATAAATTATGACTTCAACAGGCCTTATTTTCCCACACCAATTATTTGAGCAGGATATTCTTGTTTCAAAATGCGATACCATTTATTTAGTCGAGGAGTGGCTCTATTTTAAGCACTATAATTTTCACAAACAGAAAATTGCTTTTCACCGGGCAAGCATGAAATTTTATGAATCCTATCTCCTGTCCAAAAATATTAATGTCGTTTATATTGATTCATTTAATGAGTTGAGTGATGTTAGAAAACTTATCCCGTATTTAAAGGGAAAGGGTGTTCATGCTTTGGAATACATCGATACAACCGATTACTGGCTTGAGCAACGGATTAATAAAGTTTGCAATACTCAAAATGTTGAGGTGGTTAAAAACCACACTCCGTTATTTCTAAATTCTTCCGAAGAGGTTGCCATGTACTTTTCGGATAAGAAAAAAATGTTCCATGCCGATTTTTATAAGCATCAGCGCATTAGCCGAAATATATTGCTGGACATTACTCAAAAGCCAGTCGGAGGCAGGTGGACTTATGACGATGAGAATCGTATGAAATATCCCAAAGGGAAGACTCCTCCCAAAATTCAATTCTTAAATCCCAATCCGTTTTATTCAGAGGCGGTTACCTATACTCAAAAATATTTTTCCGAAAACTATGGTAAGCTGAATCCCGATTTTATTTTTCCAACCACTTATGCTGAAAGTAAAGATTGGCTAAATGATTTTCTGCTATCAAGGTTTTCGGAATTTGGGAGCTACGAGGATGCCATCCTTTCAAATGAAAATATTCTTCATCACAGTGTTTTAACACCAATGCTCAATGTCGGTTTATTGACTCCGGATTATATTATTGAGGAGGCTTTACGTTATGCCCGCAACAATGAAATTCCATTAAATTCTTTGGAAGGTTTTGTTCGCCAAATTTTAGGTTGGAGGGAATTTATCAGGGCTGTTTATGAACTGAAAGGGAGTGAAGAACGGACACGGAATTACTGGGGCTTTACCCGCAAAATACCCCCCTCATTTTGGAATGGAACCACAGGAATTGAGCCGATCGACCTGACGATTAAAAAGGTTTTGGAAACTGGTTATTGTCATCATATTGAACGGTTAATGGTCCTGGGGAATTTTATGCTTTTGTGCGAATTTGACCCCGATGAAGTTTATCGCTGGTTTATGGAACTGTTCATCGATGCGTACGATTGGGTGATGGTGCCCAATGTTTATGGAATGAGTCAATTTGCGGATGGTGGACTGATGGCCACTAAACCGTATATCAGCGGCAGTAACTACCTGATGAAAATGGCTGATTATAAAAAAGGGGAATGGCAAAAAGTATGGGATGGGCTATTTTGGAGGTTTATGCATACGCACCGGGCATTTTTTCTCCAAAATCCCCGGTTAGGAATGCTGGTAGGAAGTTTCGATAAAATGGCGGAGATCAAACAAGAGGCTCACTTAATTACAGCCGAACAATTTCTGAGTTCACTTTAAGAACAATATACCAAAGTTTTGTGGATTAATTTCAAAGATGACCCGCATATTGCCAAGGATGAATGGGTTGATTAAATTACAAGGGACGAGCGCCACAAGTTCATTGTTCTTTTATAATTATCTTAATTTTTCACCACTGGAAATCAATTTTTTCTCGGTGCCGCAGAAAGCCGTTTCACTAAAGTGGTGGTGAAACCTGTAACCGGAAAACTGAATATCCGCTTTTACAGCTTCAGCGGAGTACTATTTTTATCCTGAAAATATTTCAGTACCGCGTTGGCAATAAATGAAAAACTCCGATAAACAGTCTGCTAAAACTAATTATCGGAGCTTAATCGTACCCGAAATCCTCGAAAAAATTGAATGTTAACAAAGCAATTATCGGGTTCTCAAAAGCATTAAGTATTATTCCACGCCTATGAAATATACTTGAAAATGGAAATCTAAAGACTCCAGATTAATCAATTTTTTATTTAATCATCGGCAAGTATTTATCACGGTTCTCAATTATTACCCAAAGTTCAATTCCAAGGAGGACAATTGCCATGGGCAGTCCTGATGGTGCATTAAAAATGTGAGTTAAAATTATTCCGACAAGAACAGGAAGAATAATTATTGCCCCAAGTGCCCTAAATTTATTCGTGATGAAGAGTATGCCACCCACAATTTCGGCAATCCCAACAAGAGGGAGGAGCCAACCTATATCTTTCATCGCCCCCATTAATTTGAGCATGTTTTCAGGCATATCTTTGGGCATGGGAATGTAATTAAAAAATTTATTCAGACCAGAATTAATGAACATAAGTCCAAACAGGAGGCATACTACAAATAGAATTTTCTTTTTCATTGTTATTCTTTTTTATGGTTAATGGTTACAAATATACATTTTAAAATCTCTTTGTTGATTATGAAAGTCAGGCAGGATGGAACGATAAATCGAAGGGATGATTTCTATCTTATCCCTGAAAACTTAAAACAGGGATATGCCCGCAACGGCGAACATAGAACCCTAGTTGCAAACAAGGGGGAGTTGGGTTTAAGTCAATTTAATGTTGCCGCGGTTTTTATCCAATAATTTAGCATTTATTTTAGATACTATTTTTTTACCGGTTTTTGCTTCAATCTCTTTTCGGGTATTACCGGCAATGGTTCCGCCTTGTTTGGCTATTCTTCTGTTTTGGGGAAATGTTTTTGTTTTTTTCTCCTTTGATATCTCGGTAGTTGTAGCTTCGGCTACATGTTAAGAACCAATTCGAGATTGGTCATGTTATCACGAAGATTCTCTTTTTTAAGATCCTTGAATTGCTTGTATTGTTTGGTAGTAAGACCGCTCCAGGCATTGATTATATCATCGTTAAGGATTGCAAATTCCTTTCCTTTCTGAACACCGCGATTTTCCCATTCGTCAGTCAGGTCCTTCCGGATTTCGATACTTTTAAGCCGCTGGTTGATCCACTCCTTGGAGTATCCTTTACGCAAATAGGTTTCCATCAACCGGTCGATGCCAATTTCAGGATCTTCCAACTCATCAATGCGTTCGCGGGCAACATTAGCATTCCATATTTTAAGTGGTTCGGCGTTAAGGGAGGGGATTGATTGGATTAATCGAAAAAGTTGTTCAGTATCAGCTACGTCGGTCATTCGCATTTTCCCATCGGCTGCAACCATTTTCAAACCGTGACAATTTGTCACGGTTTCATTTCCTTCTTTCCTGAGCCGCTGTTTCAGTTTACGCCAGTAGGCTTGCGGATCAACACTTTCCGAAAGTACCGCTATAACATCGACAATCGAAAAATACCATTTCTCCTGTTAATCATCCCAGACCGAACGGACCTGCTTTTGCTCAAAAAGCTTAATTGATCTCTCTTTACTCATATTCAAAGATAATGAATTTTGAATGAAGATTAAATATACCATAGAATACAATAAGCAATTAACCTTCTCCAAAAAATTAGCGTAGACTACTCCAAACGTGAGTGATAGGATTAAGTCAGGGATTTTTTTTAACGATAAAAAAAGATATCGTTAAAAAAGACGAACATGGAGTGTTGTGAGAATGGTGTTTTTCATGTGTTGTTTTTCTACTGTTTGTTTTTTAATTGCCCCCAATGCAGGAATGAATACATGGGTTTGGTTGTTTTGTTTTTCTGTTGTTTGTTATATTCAACTTCTACTAAACCCTGCCGCACCTTGCACGCCCTGCTAATCCCTAAGGCAACGAACAGAGAACCCAGCTGTCTTACTGTAGGAGATTCTGAAGACATTGCTGTCGAAGTAGAACAGGATGCGGTACCAGGCGTTTGTATTACTGGTCTCCGTAGAACACCACCAGCCCCCATCGTTACCAATGTAGTTGAATGAGCCATCATTGGAACGGCTGCCACCCGGACGGCCGGCAAAACCAGAGCTATTAGTTCCGTTACCACCACTATTCCAACCAGTTGTTGATTTCATTTGTGTACCAGCATTAGCCCCTAAACTATCTTTTAAGGTTGTCCACTCTGCATCTGTGGGTATATGATATCCAGCGGGTGCCAAACCTCCATGTGTACTATCTTTCACCGCATACCAATTGTATAACTTACCATATAAGGCCGCATAGGCTGCGCTGTCATTGTTGTAATAACAATAAGCTCCGGTTGTTAATGAGGCCCAGGTAGCTGCGTTCTCTACCTTCGGTATCGGAGTTCCATCCCGGTAGGTTGATACATTTAGGTTTCGTTTTGGCCATACTTGTGTGCCAATGTTAACACGGGGGAGATCGGCAACACCCATCATATTAGTCCAACTTTCGCCATCATACACTTCTAATTGTCCTCTAACACCGCAATTTGTACACCATATAGTTAAGCCAGCAGATGCAAGAGTTACTGGTATTAAATCACGCTCTGCTTCGGTCATACGCGGTGGCAAAAAACCTTGGGTGGTTGATTTAACTTCTAATAATGCCGAAGCTAAGGGGGTAGCAGTACCAACGCCAACAGTTCCAGAGAGTATCGTATTTCCTGTTGCTCTGAACCCTTTTGTTGTTATACTATCCGTTGCTCTAAATCCTTTGGCAACTGCGCTATCGGCAAATGTTTTATTTCCTGCAAATATTTGAGCAGCAGCAGTAACAATACCCCCATTAGTAGCATCGGCTGGCGCTAAACTTAATACCCCTGCAGTAATGGTAGCACCATTAGGTGTAGCAGTACCAATAGCACCCATTGAAATGGTTGCATTTGAACCATCGTTGCCTGCCGGCCCTTGTTGTCCTGCCACACCCGCTGCACCTATGCGTCCAACTAGGGCTACTGTAGCATTTACAGGCCATGCTACTCCAAACCCTGTATCAACTATTGTTATCGTGTTATCGTTATCCTTATTTGTAACATAAAAGTAGCCAGAGCTATTATTTGTTCCAATTGAGATCCATGAACCTGCATTAATATAAATATTATTTGCTGAGGGGTTTAACCTGTAAGTCCCTGATGCACCTGATAAACTAGCTTCAGCCATAGTGGCAGTAACTAAAGGTCCAGCAGGACCTGCAGCACCGTCCACTCCATTTGTGCCGTTATCACCTTTTTCACCTTTTTGGTTCTCCGCTAGCGTGGTGGTGACCTGACCAATTGTTGAACCGTTAAAATATAGGGTTATAGTCTTATTCCCAACTTGATTCATTCCCCAAATTTCCACTGCAATTCGATCTGTTGCCAAAATAGATTGAGCTGCTATCGGCACAGATATTAAATAGAGAAAAGGACCAACATGGTTAATCAATACAACAGGTATAGGAACTGCTGGTGAAATTAGCGTTGAAGTTCCATTAAGGTGGTAGATATAGATTTGAACATACAATGAGGTTGTAGGATTCGTCGAAGTGGTGCTTGCAAAAAGTTCAAAATGCCAGTTTCCACCAATAAGATTCGTTGTATTTGGATTGCCGGCAGGGGTTATAAAAGATTGAATTAAAGATGGAGTGTAGTCAGGTAAAGTCTTATTTATTGAAGTTTGCGTACCAATACTTATGGTTCGATTTAAATCTTGATAACTCCCTGGTATAGCATCAACATCGTTGTTGAAATAATAGACGTCGCCACTGGAAAATCCTGCTGTGCCGGTAGCACCGGCAGCACCTGCTGGCCCTTGCGATCCTAATCCTGCCACCCAGGCAGACCCGTTGTAATAATAAAACCCCGGTGTGTTATCTGTCTGATAGATCAGGAGTCCGGTTGCCGGAGTATCGCCAATAGCGATCGAGTCGCGCTGAACCATCGTCATGCGCGGAGCCAGAAAACCTTTTTTCGTAGAGGTCACATCGAGCTGTGCCGAAGGATCTGCGGTCATAATTCCGATTCCGACCTGAGCCTGGCTGCTGGTGGTAATGGCAAGCGCAATTAGTAATAGGATTACAAAAAAGGTATTTTTCATGTATGTTTTTTCTACTGCTTATTTTTTCTAATTGTTTGTTTTTTATCGCCACGAAGGCAAGATTCAATATATGTTTTTGTTGTTCTGTTGCTGCAAGCCCGTCTAATCCCTGAGGCAACGAACAGAGAACCCGCCCGACTTAACGCTGAGGTCCCTGTAAACATCGCTCAAGCTGTAGTTCAGGTAGCGGTACCAGGCAACCGTAGCATCGTTCTCCGTAGAACTCCACCAGATGCCATAGCCGCCAATTAAGCCGAATGAGCCATTGCTGTCACGGGTGCCACCCGGAAGGCCTGCAAATCCACTGCTATTACTTGCTCCTGTATTTGGGGCGGTCCACCTTGTTGTACCCGCCACTTTCATCTTGCCTCCTGCTACTGATCCTCCACCCAATGTTGTAGTTAAGGTTGTCCACTCATCTTCAGTAGGCACATGCCAACCAGTTGGTGCTAAACCTCTTGGGTCATTCACTGCATACCAATTATACAACTTGCCATATATCTCCCCATTTGCAGGATCATTATTATAATAGCACCAGGCTCCTTCGGTTGCGCTTGCCCAATCGGTTGCATTTGTAATCTGGGGTATGGCATAGCCATTGCGATAAAATGAAGTATTCAGATTTTCTTTCATCCATTTCTGTGCGCCTATTTGGATAGTAGGAAGAGCATCAGGTATAACGGTTGAAGTTGAAGCCGTAAGTGACACCCAGCCTGTGCTTGATTTGTACTCCAAACTATTGGTTGTTGTATTAAATATCACTAAACCTGATGCAGGACTGCTTATCGCATCTCGCTCGGTTGTTGTCATGCGGGGCGGTAAAAACCCTTTACTCGTTGAAGTTACATCCAACTGTGCCGAAGGATCTGCGGTCATAATTCCGATCCCGACCTGAGCCTGGATGTTGCTGGTAATGACCAGCGCAAGGAGTAATAGGATTACAAAAAAGGTATTTTTCATGTGTTGTTCTTCTAGTGCTTATTTTTTCTAATTGTTTGTTTTTTTACCGCCACGAAGGCAAGATTCAATATATGTTTTGGGTTCTTCTGCTGCTGCAACCCCGTCTAATCCCTCAGGCAACGAACAGATCTTCCATCATTCTTACCGTTACCAGCAATGTTGCAAGTGGCGGAATTAGAAGCCAGTCGGATAAACCTACCTTGAGTAATAATGATCTCGGTAGCACTCCACCAGACTCCTTCGCCACCAATGGCTACGTATTGGCCCTGGTAGTTACGCCAACTGCCAGGAAGACCTCCAAAACCGCTGCTATTATCCGCTCCTGTATTTGGCGTGGTCCACCATGTAGTACCTGCAAGTTTCATCTTTCCTCCTGCAACGGCTGTTCCGCCTAATGTTGTTATTAAGGTTGTAAAGTCTGCATCGGTAGGTAGATGATAACCTGCAGGGGCCAAACCTCTTGAGTCGTTCACTGCATACCAGTTATACAACTTACCATATAATGCACCGTTTGCTGGATTATTATTATGATAGCACCATGCACCTGTTGTTAAGCCTGCCCAAACTGTAGGGTCCGATACATAAGTTATTGGGTCCCCGTTTCGATAGGTGCTCACATCAAGATTTTTGTTTGACCATACTTGCGTACCTATTTTGATAAGTACTGGTGCAGAAGAAGTACCCATCATATTAGTCCAGGTTACACCATCGTAAACTTCTAATTCTCCACTAACGCCACAATTAGTACACCATATAGTTAAACCAGCAGATGCAGCAGTTACTGCTATTAAATCGCGTTGTGTTTGTGTCATTCGGGGTGGCAAAAAACCTTGGGTGGTTGATTTAACTTCTAATACCGCCGAAGCTAAGGGGGTAGCAGTACCAACGCCAACAGTACCAGAGAGTATGGTATTCCCTGTTGCCCTGAAACCATTTGTTGTTATACTATCCGTTGCACTAAATCCTTTGGCAACTGCGCTATCGGCAAATGTTTTCTTTCCGGCAAATATTTGAGCAGCATTTGTAACAATACCTCCATTGGTTCCATCGGCTGGTGCTAAACTTAATACCCCTGCAGTAATGGTAGCGCGATTAGGTGTAGCAGCGCCAATAGCACCCATTGATGTTGGCGTAACGGTTGTAAGCATTACCCAGTCGGTACTTGATCTATACTCCAAACTATTGGTTGTTGTATTAAATATCACTAAACCAGTTGCAGGACTGCTTATCGCATCTCGCTCGGTTGTTGTCATGCGGGGCGGTAAAAACCCTTTACTCGTTGAAGTTACATCCAACTGTGCCGAAGGATCTGCGGTCATAATTCCGATTCCGACCTGAGCCTGGACTGTGAACCCTAGGATAAATAAACCCCCACAAAGGACAGATATTAACATTGTTTTTTTTATTTTCATGCAATTCATTTTTATTTCTGACAACTTTATACAACTAAAGGTCCTGGAAAAGAGAAATAGCATGGCTGGAGATGCAGTTAATGCAAAAGAGACAGGCACCCGGAAAATTAAAATCCGGGCTATTAAACGATTCATTAACAGTTAGAAAGCAAGCTTTTTAAACGTATTCGATCTATACCGTAACTATTTTACTTCGGCTCGAACTAATGAGATAGAATCTTTACGATTTGGTGTAAATATAAATATTTTTATTATAAATAAAATTATATAAATATCTTTGGCTATAAAATAATAATTAATTGCTGGTTAATTAATTAGTTAGTCTGCTACGCCCTTCAGGATTCATTTTTCCAGAGACATAAAACGAAATGGTTTATCCGGAAAAGCAAATGTGCCACTTTTTTATCCTCTGTATAATGCGCTTTGGTAATGTTTTGGCATATACAGAACTTCGAAAACAAGCTTGTTACTATTACCCGGTACTGATTTACGGCTGATATAGTTTAAAGCTCCACCCTCAGCACCCAACCAAAGCTCTTATATTTCCTTTGTTTATAAGTCGTTGGGGCAGAGGGTATAGGAATTCGATAAAAGTTGAACTGTTTTTTGCAATAATATTGGTCTCTCTTTTCAAAATAAAGTTGGATAAAAGATATCTTATAATTCCACGGTCAAAGGGATTATCCGGAAATGACAGTGTTTCTATTTCGATTGATAATCGGATCTATAAGTCTGCTTATGAAGCATTGTTTGCCAGGTCGGATCCTGATTTCTGGTCTTTTCATCACCTGAAACTTTATAAAGGGAAAGAGGTGTCCATTCGGATTTCCGGCCCTAATGCTGTGGGTGTTGAACTTGTCCGGATGAGTGACACCATTCCGGGGAAACTTCCCCTACACCATCAGAGCGGTAGGCCAAAGGTTCATTTTTCTCCGATTCGCGGATGGCTCAATGATCCTTCGGGAATGATTTTTTTTGAGGGGAAATGGCACCTCTATTATGCCAATACCCGATTTTCGAATATTGTTGAATTTATGAATAATGGATGGGGACACGCCACAAGCAGTGATCTTCTTCACTGGGAGGAACAGCCGCTGTTTTTGACCCCCATCCGCAAGGAATGTTTCTACTGGACTGGTGGAGCCGCTGTTGACGTTGAGAACACTAGGGTATGGGCCAGCCAGGTAAGCCTGCTTTGGTATTTTCGGCCAACAATGGCTGGGAAGAACCGAATTTGATAAAGTTATCAATCCGCATAAACTTAAATTCCCATTTTTTAAAATCGATTAATATTAAATATTGATTAATACTTGCATATCAAAAGTAATTAACTAACATTGCAATTCACTAAAATAACCATTATGAAAAAATTATTCCTATTAAGTTTCGTTTTATCGTTGTTTGCTTGTACAACAACAGAAATAAAGACACCTACAGAAGACAAAAACATTGCAATATTCAAAGAAAATTCAAAAGTTGTAAAATTGATATTTGATAACTTTGTAAATAAAGACTTTGATAGTAACGATGCAGTAACGTCAGATACATTTAAATTTTGTCCTGCAAGAATAGCAAATGACACTTTGAGTAAATCAGCAACTAAAGCAGGATTAATAGCTTTGCGTGGCTTGTCAAACAAAGTTAGCTATAGTAACTTGATGTTTTTGCCTGCAGTAGATATTGTCACCTTTAAGGCTGATGGTAATGTTAGAGTCTTTGCCACCTGGAATTCGGAAGGTAAAAATGGTGCTATTTTAAAACAAAAATACTTCGCTATTTTCGAATTCAATAATGCCCATAAAGTCACGCTATGTGATGAATACCAGGATTATGGAGGAATTGTTCAAACACTTACAGCGGCTCCAAAGAAATAGTTTTTTAAGTTTCGAATTACAAAAGAGGTCTCCAGGAAAAGAGGCCTCTTTTTATGAAAAAGTTTCCAGGATATTGACGCCAACAATTGAGTTTTACAGGAAGATATCAGTTTTATGTTAAGTTCTACATTTGAATTCGTATACAGCCACCTCTTTTATCAAACGCTCGTTTTTTTCTTCCAATGAAAGAAGTCTTTCCTGAAGATTACTTATGGTTGATTTCATATTCCCGATTAATAATTCAGTTTCCCTATGGTTATTCTCATTGTCTTGCTGGAAGAATTCAATGGATTGCCTGGTTGCTTCTGCGATTTTGGCAAGAGTCGAAAGTTTCATATCTCTTGTTTTGAGAAGCGAATATAAATTCGCAAGGGGGATTTTCATCTCGTCAGCTACCTCCTAAAGGGTGAACCCAAGGTGTTTGATTTGATTCTTCACTTCGATTCCTCCAATACACATAATCGATAATTTAAATTGTAATTCGGTTGTAGTTTCTGTATTGAATAACGAGCGGCACCTTCAGAACTAGATGACCAAAGATTCGCCTTAACTTTTGTTTTGCGATTTAAATAGTAATAGAGACTACAAATCTATCATAATATTTGCAATGTAACTGTTTTAAATAATTTTTAATGGAATTTTATATTAACTTCCAGATTATTATTCAATTCCTTTGTCTTAAATCAATTTGAAATGGTGTTATTAAACGAGGAATTAAGTATTTAAACGTTTGGAATACTTTGGGGTAAGCACCTGAATGTTTATCTAGTGGGATTAAATCTCAATCATTGTTAGGCCATCAGGAGATGGAGCGATTTTGGAATTAATTACACCACCTATTTTTGTTTTGCAATTAATTGGCTTTTCAATTGATCAACAAACTCAATGTATTTTTCACGCCGAGTTGAAATAAATGATGCACTATCCTCGGCAATCTGTGCTTTTATAGTAAGCTGCGATTCATCTAAAATGGATTCAGGCAAATCATTAATAGAGAGCTTGTAGAGCTCAATTATAAGGGGTAATGTATCAATCCCTTTAGAAGTAGCAAAGTAAACTGTTTTTATTTTAGGCCCGTCCGGATCTAATTTCGCAATATAACCAGCTTCCCGAAGATTTTTAAGCCGATTTGCCAGTATGTTGGTTGCTATTTTTTCCCTGGAATTCAGAAAATCTTTGTACGTAGATTTTCGGTGTAATAACATATCACGAAGAATAAGTAATGACCATTTATCTCCAAGCAAATCTGTGGAAACAGCAATGGCACATGTGGATTTGAAAGTATCGTTTATGATCAAAATTATTACAGTTTATTGCATTTTGTTGCAAATTTAACACTTATATAAAGACAATTCTGCAATAAGCGTCAAATTTTTTACAAAACATCCAATAAAAGTAATTAAGGCAATAAATTCATGAAATATTGACATTTTAAAGTTCTCATGATTTATATCTCAAGGCCATTTAAATATAGAAGGCGATTTCTTAAATTACCAACCTGGATTGAAGTTTATTCTACTTCGAAATCTAAAAGTTACATTTATTACTCGAATATAATTTTAAAAATTAGTAGCCCCAAATAATTTATCTATTCAGAACTACTTAAATTGCTTTTAGCTGTTTTTTTAAGTGGGTTCTGGACTCCACTTTTTTTAGATGGTGAGATTTAATACCTCTGAGAGATATTATTCTTTCAGCTCAACTCATACTTGGTCAGAATGTGACAGATTGTAGGTTTATCTGACCATCAATTGCAAGGTCATCATTTTTAACTCTTTCCGATCCCTGGTCTTTAGCCCTGCCTTCACAGCCAGACTCGTTTTCGTATCCATATCACCAATAGAACTTTCCATATAAGAAGCCAACTGAGTTACGTCATTGTACATTTCAATGGTAAAATGCGTTCCTTCAACCCCACTGCCTGCTGGAAGGATAGCCCGAAGCAATTCCCAACTTCCCTTTTTGCCCTGAGAAACCTTCTCCTGGTGCCACGGTTTAAAGATATCAGACTCTGCTTTTTCATAGTTATCTTCCAACTGTTTCATAATACAAATAGTTGCAACAGTTCTACCCGCTTTCATCGTAAATTCCCCTGTCGTTCTGTCAACCTGCTTTAAGACTACCTGATTTGCCAGAGTCCTTGCTTTCCCGGTTTTTTCAAACATTGCACCCAGCTCTTTATCGGTTTTTTTGGGATAGGCCTTTTTCGCATACGCCATAACATCCATACCATTAATAGCCTTGAGCATATTTTCCAGACTCGAAAAAAGAGTTACAGTCAGATATTGAGATCCTTGTTCCGTCCCTCCCGGAGTCAATGTCCACAAATCCCATCCAAGAATACTCTGATCTGCAACTCGTTGTTTATGAATTCCCGACCAAAAATCTTCTACCTGCCAGTAATCGACACTATTGGTGCCGTCAACATGCATAAACTCATACAATAAATATGTTGATTTTCCCTTTTCCTGTGCTTTAAGGCCGAAGCTGATTAATAAAACTAATGCTAATGTCAATACCTTTTTCATATTTAAATTAATTAGTGAGTTACAATGATAGCTGCTTGCTTTTAATATGCAAGTAATATTTGGATTTATTTTAATTAATGATTATAATATAGATTAAACCACTTGCATGTTCCGTTGAAAACTTCGTAGAATTTTGTTTGAAATGACATAAGTTATCACCGTTTAACTTGTAGTTAACCAGCATAAAGGATTCTTTAAAAATAAATTCTATAGATTTTGGACGAAGTTATGATTACACTTCCTTCAAGATTGGTATTCATAAAAAAAGGCCTCCATGTTCAGAGACCTTTTTTGGATTTTCAAAACTAAAAGTTTTAGTGATAATTTTCCTTTGCATGTATTCCATTAAAAAGCGGATATCTTTTCAGGCATAGTTTTATTCAATAGGATTAATGCTGAAATAAGCGTCTTCTCGGACTATCTTCCCCTCTTTATTAAAAGTATGAGACTCCATTAAGGGGAACTCCACCTTTTTACCGCTTAATTTTGATTTGGCGGAGTAGATCCACCATGAATTAACTACGTATTCATCTTCTTTTGAAAAATACATACAATCAGGATAGCCAGACTGCTGTAAATTAATATTATCCCACTTTGCAAAATCACCTTCCCATAACTTAGACCTGGCTGCTAAATCAATTGATTCACCCGATTTCATAATCGAGTTACTAAACCTGGCATCTGCAGTGAAGAACGCAGAGGTAGAAGCAATGTTCATCGAGCAATACGCATTTACCAATTTTCGAACAGTTATGATGAACGGATGATTTATATATATCTTTCCATTTTCCTGGGTCGTGCCACTGGATTTTATGGCGTCAAATTGTTCATTATTAAAATAAAAGTGTAAAGAAGCAATTTTACCAGCTTTATTTAACTGGTACAAATCGTGCATGTGTAATTTAAGATTTATCCCGCTTTTTTTATGAGTTCCAGTTATCAATAACCAGTCTTGAACCCAAACTCCACCTTTGGAATATTCAATGGCATCAGGAAATGCCGGAGCATCATCTACAACTTTAAGGTTTTCAAACTCAGTTGACCACCAGTCCAAAGCTTTTAAATAAAATTCTCTGTTTTGTGGCTTTCCACTCCCATTATAAATTGCAACCATACTGTCTGCAAGAAATGCACCCAAAGCCTCTTTGTCCCCTTTTTCAAAAGCCGCTAAAAATTTTTTGGTGTTATCAATTGCGGGATGCTTATTAAATACAGTGCCATTTTTTTCCTGTGCTTTAAGGCCAAGGCTGATCAATAAAACCAATGCTAATGTCAATACATTTTTCATAATTTAAATTAGTTAGTGAGCTACAATGATAGTAATTTACTTTTATTATGCAAGTATTTGCTTGTTATTTATATTAGCTGTAATAAACTGGATTGAACAGTGTATAAATATCGTTTGAAAAAGGAGCATAGTGTTCAACTTATCCGGAATTATCCAATCATGACTCTCTCTTTCTAAAAAACAACTAAGATTCTAGAATAATTTGAAAGTATTTTATTAACAGCCTTTTGTAACCTTTCGTATTGTGCAGGATCTGCATTCCAGATGTCACTGATAGAATTCCAATTACCGTCAGACTGTTTTTTCCAGATCTCACAAAGCTTACCTGTTTCATGGATTTCTTTTCCTGTCGCATCTTTCGTAGTCTTTTGATAAACACCAACGGTTTAGCCAAGCTCCCCGGATTTAGAAACCTCATTTTTTGAATCTTGGAATCTCATTGATAGACAAGGAAGAGCAAACATACTCTTTATAAAAGCTGGTTTTGATGCTTTATCTGAACACAATTTTCCCACAGGGGCATCATTAAAGCATCGTCAGTATAAAATTTGCTTTATGCCTCACCAGAATTTCGGGGTGCTAAACTAAATGATTACAGCATAGAATCTAAGGATAAAGAGTTTTGGATAATTTTAGCGCGTTGCTGGGTGGATCTCGTTATGCATTTTTGAATAAAATAAAAAAACCTGATCATTAATGATTGGTTTTTTTTATTGTTACTAATATGCAGATTGCAACTATTTTGTTATTCGCCAAAAGAAAAACCCCTGTCAATCAAGCGATTAACAGGGGCTATCAGTACCCGGGGCGGGACTTGAACCCGCACGGCCATAATGGCCATTGGATTTTAAGTCCAACGTGTCTACCATTCCACCACCTGGGCATTACGATGAGCGGGAAACGAGACTCGGACTCGCGACCCCGACCTTGGCAAGGTCGTGCTCTACCAACTGAGCTATTCCCGCATTGTAATGCACCTTTATTCAAACAAAAAAGAACGTTTTACTAATTCTGAGCGGGAAACGAGACTCGGACTCGCGACCCCGACCTTGGCAAGGTCGTGCTCTACCAACTGAGCTATTCCCGCATTGTAATAAATATGCTTTAAAGTTAAACCTTCACACCTTTGAACAGATACTTTAGTTGTTCCCCTTAAGCGGATGCAAATATAAAGTTTTTTTGTTACTCTGAAAATAGAATCTCAAATTATTGACATTTCAGGGGATCTTTTTTATTCTGTCTTGTATTATATTGATTTATAACACCTTAAATTACTCGGTTTCGGTTTTATTTTTCGCTGAATGAAATATGCATATTTGGTTAAAAATGCATTATTTATTCAGCGTAATAGACTATTTTTATATAAATATTTTACCAGCAGATATTTATATGGAAAAACCTGTCCAGCTATACAGAGGTTTAATTGAGCGGATTAAAACGGACTATCTGCGTCACTTGCATACCAGGGTGGATTGGAATAACAGGCTTACCGCTATTGTTGGTGCCCGCGGTACCGGTAAAACAACACTCATTTTACAGCATATTAAGTTGAATCGACCATTAAATGAGACACTTTATGTTAATGCAGATGATTTTTATTTTGCCGGGAATAAACTTCTCGATTTAGCCTCCACTTTTTGGATTAACGGAGGCAAGTTTCTCTACATCGATGAAATCCATAAATATCCACAATGGTCAAAATAAAACGATTATTGTATATCATTTCGCAAAGTGCCCCTTTCAGGCCGAATCTTACCAAGATCGCTCAGAGGATTGATGTTCATCGTAATCAGATTGCCGATTACCTTTTTTATCTGGAAAAAGCAGGGATAATTGCCCAATTACGAAACCGTACAAAAGGTGTTCGGTTGTTGGGTAAAGTAGATAAGGTTTATTTAGACAATCCTAACCTTATATATGCCATCGCAGAAGGGACTCCTGATAAGGGATCGATGAGGGAGACATTTTTTTTAAACCAAATGAGGGTGAATCACAGTGTTTTATTATCTGAAGTTGCCGATTTTCAGATTGATAATCTCACCTTTGAAGTGGGAGGGCCGAATAAGACAAGAAGACAGTTGACAGGAGAGGCTAATGCTTATGTTGTTAAAGACGATATTGAATATGGTTATAATGGGACAATCCCTTTGTGGTCATTTGGATTCAACTATTAAAGAATAAAGGACCGCAAAATTTGCACCCCTTCATCCTTTAATAGTTGTTTTATTTCATTGCTTTATTTTCATTTCTCCCCTTTCTTTACCTCCACAGCTGCTATAAGTGCCTGAGCAGGATAGGTGAAAGAATAGGTTCCGCTACCCAGGTTGACCTGCAGATCGTTGGTGTTTTGAACAACCCCGCCCGTAACAGCCTGTCCGTTTTGTTTTACCTGATCGGCTTTGGCATAAGGCAATGTAACCGTTGCATTGGTGTTGGCAGGAATGGTTACTTCATAAACGAACGTATTGTTTTCGATTTTCCAGTTAGAGGAGACCTTTCCGTAAAGTGTTGAAATTTCTGCGCTGGCATTTTTGAGACCACCACCCGGATGAGGATCAAACAGGATGTGTTTATAGCCCGGATGATTTTCGTCAATACGGATTCCTGCAACATGCTGGTAAAGCCACTCACCGATAGCGCCGTAGGCATAATGATTAAAACTATTCATCCCGGTATCCTGGAATGAACCGTCGGGTTTTTGGCCGTCCCACCGTTCCCAGATGGTTGTGGCACCCTGCAGAACAGGATATAACCATGAAGGATATTTCTTGTTGTTGAGCAACATAAAGGCCAGGTCGTCACGTCCTATCGCCGAAAGGGTTTTGCAAAGTAGTGGCGCTCCGACAAAACCGGTTGTGAGGTGCTTGAATTTCTCCACATCTTTTGCACAGTAAACAGCTGCTTTTGCTGCAGTTTCGGGTGTAAGCAGATCGAACGATAGGGCCAGAGCATAAGCAGTCTGCGTGTGAGATACCAACCGGCCGTTGGGAGTTACAAATTCGCGGTTAAACGATTCTTTAATGCCTGCAGCAAGGGTCTTGTATTTTTCGACATCCTCTTTTTGTCCGATAACTGCAGCGATTTTACTCAGCAGGATCGTTGAATGGTAGTAGTAGGCAGTTGCAATCAGATCTTTCTCGGTAGTTGCCCCCGGGTAATCGGAGTTGTTTGTGGCAAAAGCGAGCCAGTCGCCAAAATGAGAGTCTCCGATCCAAAGGTGGCTTGGTTGCGCCCTGCTGGTCATATAACTGATCCACCCCTTCATACTTGGATATTGTGCTTCGAGGATGCGCGAGTCGCCGTAAGCGAGGTAAACGGTGTAAGGGACGATAATGGAGGCGTCGGCCCAGGCTGTTGCACCGCCATCGCCATTTAAAATATCGGGAATTACATGGGGCACCCTTCCGTTGGGTAGCTGATCGGCGGTGAAATCACCCATCCATTTAGTGTAAAACGCCGCAACATTGAAGTTAAATGCGGCCGTCATGCTGAAAACCTGGGCATCGCCGGTCCAGCCAAGCCGTTCGTCGCGCTGAGGACAGTCGGTAGGGACATCGAGAAAATTCCCCTTTTGACCCCATTGAATATTATGCTGCAGTTTATTGATCAGGGTATCCGAACAGGCAAAATTTCCGGTAGGTTTCATATCCGAATGGATCACAATACCGGTGATCTGGTCCAGAGTTGGTGCTGATGCTAAACCTTCAATTTTCACATACCTGAAACCATGAAAGGTAAAATGGGGTTCAAAGATTTCGGTCCCTTCACCTTTGAGGATATAAACATCGGTCGCCCTGGCACTGCGAAGATTGTCGGTATAAAAATTACCTGCCTTATCGAGTACTTCGGCAAATTTGAGGGTGATCTGATCCCCTTTTTTACCACTTACTTTTAAACGAACCCAGCCAACCATATTCTGACCCATATCGAGTACCTGTTCTCCTTTTGGGGTTACAAATTGTTTGATTGGTTGAATCTCCTGAATCGCTCTTACCGGAACACCCTGGGGTGCAATCAGTAAATTATTCGACTGATTGTACACCAGTGGACTGCTCCATTTTCCGGCATCGTAACCGGTCTGATCCCATCCCTTAAGTTCAAGTCGTGCATCATAGGTTTCGCCATTGTAAATATCGGATCCTACAATCGGACCATTTGTGGTTACTTTCCAGCTGTTATCCGAACCAATAATTTCAGAAGTTCCATCGGTATAGGTGATCCTAAGTTGAACCAGCAGCGCCAGTTTGTCGCCGTAATATCCCCCTTTTTCTGACCAGCCAAGGTTTCCGCGATACCAGCCGTCAGCCAATACTGCTCCGATGGCATTCTGATTTTTTAACATCGAAGTAATGTCGTAGGTTTGGTACTGGATCCGCTTCTTATAGCTTGTCCATCCCGGGGTAAAAAGATCGGGGGAGACCTTGGCTCCGTTTAGTCGAAGTTCATAGGCTCCAAGTGATGTGGCATATACCCTGGCAGATTTGACTTTTTTTGCCAGGGAGAACTCTTTCCGGTAATATTGGGATGGTAATGCCTCTTTAACCTTTTTGACTTCACCGAAAGTGATCCAGGTTGCTTTCCAGTCCGAAGGTTTAAGGATTCCCATCTCCCAGAATGATGGGGTACTCCAGGGTGTTGCTTTATCTTTATTATCCCAGATACGCACCTGCCAGTAAACACGTTGTGCAGAGCTCAAGGCCGGGCCATTATAAACTACACTGACAGATTGATTGCTTGTCACTTTACCAGTTGACCAAAGGAGATTTGATGAATTTAGTTTATCCGCCGATTCAGCAACACGTACCTCATAAGCGGTTTGCATAACCCCGTTTTCGGTAGCGGAGAGTTGCCAGCTTAACCGGGGTTTGGCAATATCAATCCCGATCGGATCTGTTTTGTATTCACAAACAAGCTGTTTGACCTCGTTTTTCGCGAAGGCGGCAAATGTTAAGCCATTAAATAGAAGTAGGACGATGACCATCCTCAGATGACTGACGATTTTTTTCATTGAATATAAATTGGTTTAAAGTGTTTCTGGTTAATTTCTGATCTGTGAAAATACAGTTTCGTTTTTTAAGGTTTGTAATCTTATTTCTCTTTTTTTAGAATATATATTCACAGTTAACGGATCTTTTTCTTTGGTAAAAACGATTTGGTAACCTCATCCGAATCTTTATATTTCAGTCGAAGGGCATCGAGTTTTTTGTGCAGGTCACCTCTGATCCGGAGATAAGCGGGATCAGCGTATACATTTTTCATTTCGTGGGGATCTTTTTCGAGATCATATAACTCCCATTCATCGATGTCAAAATAGAAGTGGATGAGTTTATAACGGTCAGTTTTTACTCCATAGTGACGTTTTACAGCATGAACACCTGGATACTCAAAGTAATGGTAATAAATGGCATCCCTCCATTTGACCGGATTGCCTGCCACTATTTTCCGAAACGATTCACCCTGCATCTCATTCTGAGGCGCAATACCCGCATAATTTAAAAACGTTGGGGCAAAGTCGAGATTCAGAACCATCTGTTTGACTACTGTTCCTGGTTTTATCTCTTTGGGATATCGCATTAACAGTGGGGTTCGGAATGATTCCTCGTACATAAACCGCTTGTCGAACCAGCCATGTTCGCCAAGATAGAATCCCTGATCAGAGGTGTAAACCACGATTGTATTTTCAGTCAGTCCGTTTTTATCGAGGTAGTCGAGAACTTCTCCAACTCCGTCGTCCACCGATTGGATGCATTTGAGGTAGTCACGTATATAGCGCTGGTATTTCCATTTGGCCAGCTCCTTCCCCTGGGGCAACCGTTTTTTGAACTCCTCGTTTTTCGGATCATAGGCTGCGCGCCACGCTTTTCGCTGCTGTTCATCCATCCGTTCAATTGCGGGAGCAAGGTTTGTTGCCTTACCGGTGTAGGGGTCGTTTTCGAATTTCATATCGTGACCCCACATCATATCTTTGACGATGCTCATCTCCTGAGTTTGGGCAGCGGTGCCTCGTCCGGAAAAATCATCGAAAAAATTGTCCGGGAATGGGATATCGCGATCTTCAAAAAGGTTCAGGTATTTCTCTTCAGGCAGCCAGTTGCGGTGGGGCGCTTTCTGGTGGTATAATAAACAGAATGGTTTTGTCTTATCCCGTTTTTTGTCGAGCCAGTCAAGTGCATATTGGGTAGTTAAGGTTGTCACATAGCCGTGCACCTGTTTTCGGACTCCATTTTCGATAAACTCCGGATTGTAATACTCCCCCTGACCCGGGAGTACGTTGGAATAATCGAAACCTTGCGGTAATCCGTCGAGGTGGATCTTTCCGATCAGGGCAGTCTGGTATCCGTTTTGCTGCAACAGTTTAGGGAAGATCATCTGCTCCCAGTTAAAGCCCCCTACATTATCGACCTTTCCGTTGAGGTGGCTGTATTTTCCGGTCAGCATTACTGCGCGGCTAGGTGCACAGATCGAGTTAGTCACGTAGGCACGGGTAAATATGGCTCCCTCCTTAGCTATCCGGTCGATATTGGGGGTTGAATTTAATCCCGATCCGTATGCACTGACCGCCTGATAGCCATGATCATCAGACATTATGAACAGGATATTCGGTCGTTTGGGCTCTGCAGTCTGGCCAACACATTTCGGAATTAACGCTGCCAGACATAGCCCCAGGGCGAGCCCCAGTTCAATTTTTTTCATAGTGAAATATTTTAAAATAGGTTTAAGACATTTGACCTGATTTAACATGGACAGGTGACTGTTCATGACCTAAAAAGGGACCAGCCCACTTTTTAAGGGGAGAAATAATCAGTGCGTCGCCTCGGTTCTTCCGGGTTCACGCACGTTTGCCCCTTTGATATTGAGTATG
This sequence comes from Prolixibacteraceae bacterium, assembly GCA_947475715.1. GTDB lineage: Bacteria > Bacteroidota > Bacteroidia > Bacteroidales > Prolixibacteraceae > JAAFHB01. Next base: position 9,953 of record CANJNY010000047.1, on the reverse strand, counting down.
CCATCACCCAGGTCAGCCCTCGCCTCATCGGCAATTTTACTGAGTTCCGCCACGACCTCAGGGTACATCTCCTTCACATTATAACGTTCTCCGGGATCGCGGCGCAGGTCGTAAAGCGCAGATTCTATACGGATATTCCCCGTCTTTCCTGCGATACCGTCATTTCCGGGAGGGTATCCTTCGTAGGTTTGTGATTGATGTGGAAATACAAGCTTCCACTGATTCTTGCGGACACCCTCGAGGCAATTTGAGTTGTAATAATACAAAAATACTTCACGAGGGTTGGCATTCTGATCACCCTCCATCAATGATAGGATGTTAACTCCGTCAATCTTAAGTTTGGGAAGGGGAGCTCTCGTAATCCTTGCCACGGTAGGAAGGATATCAATTGTGGCAGCTATTTTATTACAGACAATACCTTTGGGGATATGCCCGGGCCATTTCATGATGCAGGGAACGCGCTGTCCCCCTTCCCAGCTTGTCCCTTTCCCTTCACGAAGTCCACCGGCTGAGCCTGCATGATTTCCATAATTTAGCCAGGGGCCGTTGTCGGAGGTGAAGATGACGAGGGTGTTTTGGGTGAGCCCGTTTTTTTCGAGTGCTGCAACGATCTGTCCTACTGACCAGTCAATCTCCATTATCACATCACCGTAAGTGCCCTGATCGCTCTTCCCTTTAAACATTCCTGAGGCGGCGATTGGTACATGTGGCATCGAATGGGGAAGATAAAGGAAGAACGGTTCATTTTTATGATTCGTGATAAATGACACGGCCCTCTCGGTATAACGAGTAGTAAGGGTTGCCTGATCATCCATCGTTTTGATCTCTTCGATCATTTTGTTTCCGTCAATGAGCGGGAGAGGGGGATAAGCCCCCTTGTTTTTATTTTGGTCGGCGGTAGCGGCTGTTCCGTCGAGGTTGTATTTCCACATATCATTTGAATAGGGGAGACCCAGATATTCATCAAAACCTTGTTGAAGGGGGAGGAATTCGCGCTGGTATCCCAGATGCCATTTCCCAAAGATGCCACTTTTATACTTTTTATTTTTAAGCACCTTTGCTATGGTCTCTTCCTGAGGATTTAGCCCGATTTTAGAGGTAGGGAAGAGGGCTCCCCCAATTCCTACACGGTTGGAGTAGCATCCGGTCAGCAGTGCTGCCCTCGAGGCGCTGCAGACTGCCTGCGAAACATAAAAATTGGTAAACCTCACCCCATTGGCTCCAAGATTGTCAAGATTTGGAGTTATGTATCGCGTTGCACCATAGCAATTCAGATCGCCATAACCCATATCATCGGCCAATATGAGTACAATGTTGGGAAGCTTATTGCGTTCGGAGTCAGATTTTGGGAGGTTACCAGCCTGAAGTGGCAAAGCACTCATTAAGCCATATAATCCTAACCATGCAAATTGATTTTTTTTCATCAGAGTATAATTTTTAGGCCGGATAGTTTTACCGGATTTATTGATGCAACCGCCATTGTCCGGTTGGCGGATCATCCTTAGGGTAAAAATAGTTCTGTTATTTTGGATTAAAGTAATTGGATTAAAACAAAGGGTTAAACTTAATTAAATTAACGGATAAAATTAAAGGAATTCAAAACATTGATTTTTTTTAACCGATTATAACTTTAAATTTGCCCTGAAAGTTAACCGTAAAATATTTTTTATACTTCTAAAATTAAAATTTAAATTCGTATGAGAAAAAATCAAATTAAGTCATTAATAGTTATGATGTTGGTGGCATTTTTTATTGGCAATTCTGCACATGCAGGATCGGCCAACGGGAAGAAAAAAATTGCCCTTCAGATGTACTCACTCCGCGAAGATCTGAAAAAAGATCTCAAAGGGACTATCGCGAAGATGGGACAAATGGGATATACCGAACTGGAAGCTGCCGGATTTGATAATGGTAAATTTTACGGTATGGAACCTGAAGCTTTTAAGGCGCTGATTGAAGCTAACGGAATGAAATTGATCAGTTCACACGCAGGTCCGAATTATACGGGTGATCAGGCTTCATGGGATGCCGCGATGACATGGTGGGATATGGCAATTGATGCACACAAGAGGGCCGGATGCCTCTACATCGTTAAACCATCGATGGGTGAATATCCATATAAAAACCTTGAGTCGATAAAAAAGACCTGTGAGTATTTTAATGCAATCGGCGAAAAATGCAATACAAAAGGAATTCGTTTTGGATATCATAATCATAATCATGAGTTTACAAAAATATCGGATGGTGATGAACTGGTTTATGATTTTATGGTAAAGAATACAGATCCTAAAAAAGTTATGTTTGAGATGGATGTTTACTGGGTAACCAAAGGTGGACAGAAACCGGTAGAATATTTTAATAAATACCCTAAACGTTTTGAACTGCTTCATATCAAGGATGAGAAAGAAGTTGGTGCGAGTGGGGAGATTGATTTCAAGTCAATTTATGAGAATAAAGCAAAAGCTGGCACTAAATTTGCTATCGTAGAGGTTGAACAATATTCTTTTGAGCCTTTAGTGAGTGTTCAGAAAAGTATTGACTTCCTTAATAGTGCACCTTTTGTGAAGTAATCACATTCGGGATATCAAATAGATCAGAGACTATCCGTTGTGGGTGGTCTCTGGTTACAAGGTTTTAAGGTGGATCGAATAAACAATTTTGATTATAAGTTTGTAATAAGATCAAATAATTGAATTATGCCAGAGAAGATAAACCTTACAGGACGGTGGCGATTTGAGGAGGATTTTGGATTTGGGAAAGACAGTGGTTATGCTGATATAAACCAAAAGGGGAAACACCTCAGTGGCGTTTTGCGATTTTCAGAACAGATTGACGGGGAGGAGACTTTCATTGTAAAGCAGGAGGTTACCGGTAAAATAATTGGTACAAAGATTGATCTTAAGTCCCATTCATGCGAAATACTCTTCAGCGATGAGGATATTATCTATGAGCTTGATACCTGGTCCGGAGAGCTTCTGCCTGGCGGTAAAATTGTTGGAAATAGCCGCGATTCTGAAGGTACAGGCGGTTGTTTTACAATGGAAAGAGAAAATTATCAGACCTCTGATCTGGCTGATGATCATCAGTTTGGGATGAATTAATCGCGTAGGAGCGAATAATTATTTCCCTCTGCTACGTCAATTCACTCAATTCGAGCCAGCGCATCTCCTTCTGATCGAGTAATTCGGCTATTTCGCCGTGTCGCTGCGATTTAATAACTAATTCATCGGAGGAACAATCTCCTGAATCCATTGCTTTTTCGATTAAAGTTTTCTCCTGCTCCAGCAGTGAGATCTCCTTCTCCAGCTGATCAAATTCCCGTTTCTCATTGAAAGTTAATTTCTTAGTCCCCTCTTTTGCCGGTTTTTGTTTAGATTCTTTTTCGCGTTTCTCGGGAGCACGTTCCTCTTTCTCTTTATCCTCGAGCCAGTCGCGGTAATCGGAATAGTTTCCGGGAAAGTCTTTGATTAATCCGTTTCCTTCAAACACAAACAGGTGATCGACAATCTTATCCATGAAAAACCGGTCATGAGAAACCACAATGGCACACCCCTGGAAATTACGAAGGTAATCCTCCAGTACGTTTAAGGTCATGATATCAAGGTCATTGGTCGGCTCATCCAGAATCAGAAAATTGGGATTTCGCATCAGGATTGTGCAGAGATAGAGCCTCCTTTTTTCACCACCACTGAGCTTTTCGACGTAATTGTATTGCGTATCGGGCGGGAAAAGAAAATAATTCAGAAACTGGGAAGCATTCATTTTATTCCCGTTCCCCATATCTATAACTTCGGCAATCTCTCTGATTACATCAAGCACCCGGTCACCAGACTTAAAGTTAATCCCGTCCTGACGGTAATAGCCAAAACTGATCGTTTCGCCAACGTCGATGGTTCCGCTGTCGGCTGATAAACCTCCCGTAAGCATATTTAGCACTGTCGTTTTGCCACTGCCATTTTTACCGATTATGCCAATTTTTTCAAGCCTGGCAAAATTATAGGAGAACTTATCGAGAATTACCAAATCTCCAAATGACTTGGAGAGGTTTTTCACATTGAGTATTTTACTTCCCAGTCGCTTCCCCTGTATGTTAAGTTCAATATTGTCGTCTGACCGGAATTGCGAGGCTTTCTCCTGCAAAATATAGGCATTCTCAGTCCGGTATTTTGATTTATGGGTACGAGCCTTAGGCATCTTGCGAAGCCATTCCAGTTCTGTCCGGAAAAGGTTTTTAGCCCGGTCGATCTCGGCGTTCAGCGATTGAATCCGTTCCTCCCGTTTCTCGACATAATAGGAGTAATTTCCTTTATATCTGAATATATTATTGTCATCCAGTTCAAGGATTTCATTACAAACACGGTCGAGGAAATACCTGTCGTGGGTAACCATAAACAGGGTGCATTTGGCTTTTTCGAGATATTTTTCGAGCCACTCGATCATCTCCAGATCCAGGTGGTTAGTGGGTTCATCAAGAATCAGGAAATCGGGTTCATTAATCAGAATATGTGCTAAAGCAACCCTTTTCTTCTGACCTCCGGAGAGGAATTTGATTTGCTGATTGACATTGGTGATTTTTAATTGTGTGAGAATTTGTTTGATCCGCAGTTCAAAATCCCAGGCATTGAGTACATTCATCCGTTCGATGGCATGATCCAGTTGTTTGGGGTCATGATTCTCGAGTGCCTTTTCGTAGTTTTTGACAGCCTGGATTAATTCTCCCGGGGCGTTAAAGGCTGCTTCCAAAACAGTATCCTCAGGATTAAGGTCTGGATTCTGGCGCAGGTATCCGATCGACGACTGATTCATTAACGTCAGTTTTCCCGCATCAGGGGTCTCCAAACCGGCGATTATATCCATTAAAGTCGATTTTCCCGCCCCGTTTTTGGCGATCATCGCCACTTTCTGGCCTTCGGTGACAGAGAAGCTAATCCCCTCGAATAGTGTTAGTTCTCCCCAGTATTTTGAGAGATTATCGACTTGCAGGTATGTGATCATAAACAATTAAAATTACGGGCACAAAATTAGCACGAAAATCTACAAAAGTTAAATTTCTTTTGATATCGCTGAGAGATGGTAAATAATGAAAAATTAAGAGGGGAAATCTGACGTATTTCAATCCTTAAAATAAATTAATATGTGGAATTGAAGATTTTCTAAGGAAATTGCTGATAGAAAAAAGATCTAAGAATTACACGCTTAAATATGATAGAATCGTCACTAACCTCGACACCGATTCTGAAGGGGGCAATTTCAATTCTTGCTTTATCCGGATATTGTCTTAGCCATTTAAACCCAGGTATCTCTTAAGGTGTAATACACTGATTGGCAATGTCCGTAATGAATTCAATTTCTTCTACCTGTTTTAGATTTTTAATCTTCCGAATATCATTGAAAAACGATTTACGGTATTTAACAATCATTTCAACAAATTCTGTTTTATGCTTGTAAATTCTTTTTTCCCATCCTTAAACGAAAGAACTAATCCATTATCTGCTTTTTTCATTTCCTGGATTAATATGTCCTCAGCGAGATCTTCAAAGTCAGAAAGAGTTATTTTATCTGAAACGCTCTCAATTCCGGGTATCAATCTAAGGGCTTCTTTAATCTTGGACTTACTAACTGTTTTATCCAGGTGAATTATTAATGTCTCCATAATTAATGTCTGCTTTGTTATGTAAGACAAATATACTATTACAATTTTAATTTATAGTAATTTTGGCTTTTGATTAAATGTGTATTCATGCGAAAAAAAGAACGTTTTGAGAAAGTAATAGAGTGGTTTAAAGCCAATATGCCCGTTGCGGAGACTGAGCTCCAATACGGCAATCCCTATGAATTGCTCGTTGCTGTAATTTTGTCGGCTCAATGTACCGATAAGCGGGTAAACATGGTCGTTCCCGAATTATTAAGGCGTTTTCCTACCCCCAAAAAACTGGCAGAGGTTGAACCTGATGAGGTTTTCGATTATATCCGCTCTATCTCATATCCCAATAATAAGGCAAAGCACCTTGTCGGGATGGCCAGAAAACTTATCGAAGAATTTGAGGGGGTTATTCCTGAAGATGTAGACGATTTGGTTAAGCTTCCCGGTGTTGGAAGGAAGACTGCAAATGTAATTGCATCGGTCGTTTTTAATAAACCTGCATTGGCCGTCGACACGCATGTTTTCAGGGTGGCGGCCCGTATCGGACTGTCCGTTAAGTCAAAAACCCCCCTTGAAACCGAAAAGCAGTTGGTTGCCCACATCCCTGACGAACTCATTCCAATTGCCCACCACTGGCTGATTCTGCATGGACGTTATGTATGTGTCGCCCGAAAACCAAAATGTGAAAGTTGCGGACTCCAGTCGCTTTGTGCTTTCTTTCAAAAACAGCAAAAATTAGTCACTGTTTAAAATTAGTAAAAATTACGTTTGGAATTTGTTTTTTCTCCATTCTTTGTATTTTTGCAAAAGTGATTTGAATCAAATCTTAGTTAATCATAAACAATAAAACGAGTAGTTATGGCTTACAAAATTTCAGATGAATGTATCGCTTGCGGAACTTGTATTGACGAGTGTCCGGTAGAAGCAATCAGCGAGGGGGATATCTTTAAAATCGATGCTGGTCTTTGCACCGATTGTGGTTCATGTGCTGAAGTTTGCCCTACCGACGCAATTTCTCCGGAATAATTCAGGGAAAGAGATATTAACTGCGGGCCTGTCAAATTCAATTTGGCAGGCCCGTTTAATTTTGTGTGGAGATTCAAAACCGATTTTCAATTTATTACTGAATAAAATCTTCGAACACAGAACCGCACCTGCACTCCATACTCCCTTTGGAATGTTTAGGCAAGGTATTCTGAAGTTATGGAACTCCAACCTCAAACCAGATAACCTGTTGAAATAAGAGCGAACCGATTGCGATTTAAAACAAATAGTTATAAAAAAATTGAAGTGTAAAATAAACTTCTAACTTTGTCTGAACTGCTAATCTTTGCGGATAGGTCGGTCGGAGCTAAATGTCCTGATTTAATGAGCCTTTACTAACAAGAACCAACTATATAATTCAAAATGAAAACCGAACAGTCGATCTATTCTGAACCTTTTGGTTGGATGCATAAGAGTGACAATAACCTGGGAGAAACGGCTCAGTTGATTTTTTTATTTGGGAACAGGGAGTTACTGAAAAAGCAGGAGCACATTGATTGGGTGCGAAATATCTATCCCAATGGACAAATTGTTGGATGTTCAACTTCCGGAGAGATATTTCAGGAGGTTGTCATGAATGATAATATTGTATGCACTGCAGTATGGTTTGAAAATACACCGATTGAAATTGCCCGGGAGCATATTGATTCGATGGAAGGCAGTTTTATGGTTGGTGAAAAACTTGCTGAAAAGCTCGATCGGGAGGATTTGATACATATTATGATCTTGTCGGAGGGGTTAAATATCAACGGCAGTGAACTAACCAAGGGGTTAAACAGTAAGCTGAACGACAGGATTCCGGTGACAGGCGGATTAGCGGGTGATCAGGCGGACTTTAATGAGACTGTGATTATTCATAATCGGGCGGCGGAGAAGAATTTGGTTTTGGCAATTGGATTTTACGGGCAACACCTGCAGGTTGGATACGGATCGATGGGTGGATGGGATTCCTTTGGTGTTGATCGGGAAGTGACCAGGTCGAGTGGAAATATCTTGTATGAACTGGATGGGCATCCGGCGTTGGAGCTATATAAACGATATTTGGGCGATCATGCCGCAAATCTTCCTGCTTCAGCAATGCTATTCCCACTAAGCCTGCGGTTAACGGATTCAGATACCTCACTTGTACGTACAGTTCTGGCAGTTGATGAATCTGATGGAAGCATGATTTTTGCCGGTGATATCCCTCAGGGCGAATATGTACGGTTGATGAAGGCCAATTCTGACCGGCTTATTGACGGAGCTCACGGTGCAGCTGAAATGTCCAAAACAAGCCTGCTGAATGCGACCCCTGACTTAGCAATTCTGATTAGTTGTGTCGGGCGAAAATTAGTCCTTAAACAAAGGGTTGAGGAGGAACTGGAGATTATTCGGGAGGCAATTGGCAACGTTGCTTCCATTACAGGGTTTTATTCTTATGGTGAGATTTGTCCGATCAAACCGTTTGAACCGCATTGTGAACTGCACAATCAAACCATGACCATAACCTTGTTTAAAGAGATTTAAGCCATTCGAATCATGGGAAATAATCTGAATAAACTCTTAATGCGACAGATCAAGCGGCACTTCGGCTCGGTTGATCTTCTTCCGCGGGAGCTTTTGGGGATCCTGCAGGATATTAACAATACCTATGAGGGTTTTGAAGATGATACACGATTGCTTCAAAATTCAATTGAGATTAGCTCCCAGGAGCTTCGGGATGCCTTTCAGAAACATAAGCAGGATGCTGACAATCAGAAAAAAACAATATTTAAGATTAAAGAGGCTATTGATGCACTTAATCCTTCAGACCCGAATAGATTGGGAGAAAATGAATTGGGGCACTCAGACACAAGTTACCTGTTTGATTCGCTGATTAAGCTGATTCAGGAAAATAAAAAGGCAGAGGAGGAGATTCTTAAACTGTCAAAAGCGGTTGACCAAAATCCGGCTTCAATAGTGATCACAAATACAGCGGGTGATATTGAATATGTGAATCGAAAGTTCTGCGATTTAACAGGTTATACAAAAGAAGAGATTATTGGAAAGAATCCCCGAATCTTAAAATCTGAAAATAACCCGGCTGAATTATTTCGCGAACTTTGGGGTACAATACTTTCCGGCAATGAATGGCGTGGGGAATTGCAGAATAAGAAGAAAAACGGCGAGCTATACTGGGAATCGGCCCAGATCTCCCCGATCTTTAATGAGAACCATCGTATCATCCATTATTTAGCGATAAAGGAGGATATTACCCAACGCAGAGTCGCAGAATTGGAGCGGCAACGTCAAACAGGACTGATAACTTCGCTGCTTGATTCAATCCCCGACATTATCTTTTTTAAAGATACGGAAGGTGTTTATCTGGGCTGTAATCCGCCATTTACCCAATATACGGGAAGGTCAAGAGATGAAATTATCGGGAAGACAGACTATGATCTTTTCGACAGGGAGTCAGCCGATTTATTCCGGTATAACGACCAGAAGATGCTTGAGCAAAAAATATCCCGTCACAATGAAGAGTGGATTACCTATCCCGATGGGAGAAAAATACTGATTGACACCCTCAAAACACCCTATTGGGGAGGCGATGGAGAGCTGCTTGGGTTATTAGGCATCAGTCGTGATATCACCAAACGAAAATATGCAGAAGATGCGTTGCAACAGAGCAGTCGGAAATGGGAGGCCATTATCTCTGCTTCACCCGATGGCATTGGGATGGTTTCACTGGATGGAAAACTCCGGTTAATGTCTGAAAAGCTTGCACTGTTGCATGGTTATTCTGTCGATCAAAGGGATAACCTTCTGAATAAAACAATTTTTGATTTTATTGATCCCTCCTGTCATGAAATGTTAAATGACAATATTCAGAAATTATTTGGAGGTACCATAGATCATAAAATCACTGAATATCTGGCTGTAAGACAAGATAATTCAAGGTTTTTTATTGATGTTAATTCCACCCTGTTATATGATGCCAATGGTAATCCGGAGAGCCTGCTTTTTGTTGAGCGGGATGTTACTGAGCGTAAACAGGCAGCGGATACCATGCAACAGATCTCAGCCCGACTTGCTTTAGCGACCCGTGCCGGTGGAGTAGGGGTGTGGGATCTTGATCTTCAAAATGATTTGCTGATTTGGGACGATCAGATGTTTGCCCTCCATGGAATTGAAAAAAGGGATATTTATGGATCTTACAAGGAGTGGCTTGCCGTGATATTTCCTGACGATATACTAAAAGTTGACCAGCAGATAAAAATGGCCATTAAAGGCGAAACGGAATTTG
>CANJNY010000046.1 GCA_947475715.1 Prolixibacteraceae bacterium | reverse complement strand
GGGTTCCACCTCTTCCCATTCCGAACAGAGAAGTTAAGCCCGACAGCGCCGGTGGTACTGCGTAAAGTGGGAGAGTAGGCCGCCGCCAACTTATTCAAACCCCGGATTCTTAATTGAGTCCGGGGTTTTCTATTGGATACGAATTACACGAATTCTATACGAATTACACGAATCCTATACGAATATTGATAAAACTTTATCTTCTTACCCAACAGGATGGCTCCGGAATTAAAATTATCAGTTTATTACCGGAGAATTAAGTTCCACAAAATCATTTTTACCGATTTTTCCCCAGTATCAGATATTATCCATAGCCTTATTGTGCCTGGTCCCTTTGAATATTTGAGATAAATGTACGCGATCAGTGCTTATTCCTCGATTTTCTTGGTTCTTTTGAATTATATTATGATTGATAAACAAGATTTTGGATAAGTTCTGACTATTTTTGTCTACGTTAATCAGGATTTGGACACGATGCCGGATATTCCCGTTACAACTGCTGCCCGGGAATTAACCGTTGCATTCTTTTTCCACGACCGTTTCGGTATCGGTGAGATGACTAAACGTTTAAAAAATGGGCCGGCTACTTTTTTATTTACAATAAGACAATGGATGTCGCCTTCGCCTGCAACTATTTGGTAGCACTCGTGGTTTGCATACAAACGACAAGGTCGGTTTGGTTTCAATTTCCTGCATGTGTCTTCAATTTGTACCATAAAGGAAAATTTTGTAGTTCCAAAGAGTTACTCGAATGCTAACTTTTTGCCTGATCTGAACAATATTTATAACTAATAACGATCAAATATTATGTTTAAAACTGACGTTTATTCACAAAGAAGAGAGGTTCTTTGTAACAAGATGGGTTCAGGAGTAATCCTGTTGCTGGGTAATGATGAATCCCCCATGAATTATACCGATAACACCTTTCATTTCAGGCAGGACAGCTCCTTTTTATATTATTTTGGTATTGACTTTCCGTCAATCGCTGCAATAATTGATGTTGATAATCAGCGCCAGATTATTTTTGGTAATGATTATACCATAGATGACATTGTCTGGATGGGCCCTCAGCCAACCATTATGGAACGTGCCCTTCAATCAGGAATTTCTGAATCAATGCCGGTTTCCGGTTTATCTGGGTTTCTGAAACAAGCCGGAAATGCGGGTAGAAAAATCCATTTTCTACCTCCCTATCGTGCCGAAAACAAACTCAAACTTCAATCTTTGCTCAATCTCTCACCTGATCAAATCAATGGTCTGGCTTCTTTGGCTCTGGTGAAAGGTGTTGTAAGTCAGCGTGAAATCAAATCGGTTGAAGAAATAACCGAAATTGAGAAGGCAGTGGACCTATCGGTGGATATGCACGTTGCTGCTATAAAAATGGCGCGTCCAGGAATGATAGAGGCACAAATAGCGGCCAGGGTTTATGAAGTTGCCTTGGAGCAGGATTGTAATATTTCCTTCCCGATTATAGCCACCATTAACGGACAAACACTGCATAATCATTCACATCATAACTTGCTGAAGGAAGGAGATTTATTTCTTGTGGATGCAGGTGCCGAATCGCAATTGCATTATGCGGGTGATCTTTCAAGTACCTTTCCGGTAAGCAAAAAATTTACCACTATTCAGAAAGAGATCTATCAGGCAAGCCTTATGGCGCACGAAATAGCAGTCAAAACCATTGCTCCGGGTATTCCGTTTAAGGAGGTTCATTTGGCTGCATGTCTTTCATTGACCAATTCGATGAAACAATTAGGACTTATGAAAGGAGATGAAAATGAAGCCGTTGCCGTCGGGGCACATGCCTTATTCTTCCCTTGTGGAACAGGGCATATGATGGGTCTGGACGTACACGACATGGAAGATCTGGGCGAAGTTTGGGTTGGGTATAACGGTGAACCTAAAAGTACTCAATTTGGACTTAAATCATTAAGATTTGCCAAGGAGCTTCAGCCGGGTCACGTTTTCACTATTGAGCCTGGTATCTATTTTATTCCCGAATTAATTGATAAATGGAAGGCAGAAGGAAAATTTAATGAATTTTTAAACTGGACTGAAATTGAAAAATTCAGGAACTTTGGCGGAATCCGAAACGAAGAAAATTTTCTTGTCACTGAAAACGGTTATCGTCGTCTTGGAAAAGAAAAACCCAAAACGATTGAAGAGGTGGAGTCAATAAGGAATTATTAGTCTATCTTAAACGGTAAGCTCTTCATCTTGCATCTTTAGTTTAATATCAGGGTGTTTATATAGACTGATTCTAAATAATTTTGCAGAATAAGCGATGATTAAATCCTAAGTACAAATATTGGGAATTTTATAACATCAAATAGTTGAAATAATGAAATTCGAATGGAAAGGGGTTTTCCCCGCAGTCACAACAAAATTCACTGACGATGATCAATTGGATTTTGACGCCTTTGACCTTAATCTTAGAGCTCAACTCGATGCCGGAGTGGATGGTATTATTTTGGGCGGGTCTTTGGGAGAGGCAAGTACTTTACTTCAGGAAGAAAAAGATGCGCTGCTAATACACACAGTTAGTGTAGTTGCCCGTCAAGTGCCGGTTTTAATGAACGTGGCTGAACAATCAACCAAGGCGGCTGTGGAGGCTGCTATACGTGCCCGCGATAATGGTGCCGATGGACTGATGCTTTTGCCCCCGATGCGATATACTTCAGACGATCGCGAAACGGTTGCTTTCCTCAGAGTTGTTGCGCAAGCGACCGATTTACCAATTATTTTGTACAACAATCCTGCTGATTACAAAATTTGGATTTCTCCCGAAATGTTCCATCAGTTGGAAGATTTGCCAACTATTCAGGCTGTGAAAGAATCGACACGCGACATTTCGAATATCACCCGAATGAAAAATGAATTTGGCGAACGCATTGCAGTTTTGACCGGTGTGGATACCCTTGGAATGGAAAGTCTGCTGATGGGTGCCGATGGCTGGGTGGCTGGTTTGGTTTGCGCTTTCCCACGCGAAACAGTTGCGATCTATCGCCTGATTAAAGCCGGAAAAATTCAGGAAGCCCTGAAAATTTACCGCTGGTTTTTGCCAGTTCTTGAATTGGACGTTTCAACAAAACTGGTGCAGAACATTAAATTGGCTGAAACACTCACTGGACTTGGTAATGAAAATGTACGTCCACCGCGTCTTGCGTTGATTGGTGCCGAACGCGAACGAATCCTGAATATTTTAATCACGGCGCTCGCTTCACGTCCGGAGTTACCTGATTATTTAAATCTGTAAGAGATTCACCATGATTCACGGAAAAAACTTTATCGGGTATGAGCTGAAAGCAGAAGGATTGAATAGTTTTCAAACTTTTAGTCCGGCTAATCTTCAGGAATTACCTGAGTTATTTGTTCAGGCAACTAAACAGGAAACAGATTTGGCGGTTAACAAAGCTGTAAATGCCTATAAAGTATTCAGAAAAAAGAGTGGAAAAGAAAAAGCTGCTTTTTTGCGGGCCATCGCGGAGGAAATTGAACTTCTGGGTCCTCTTCTTATTGAACGAGCCTGCGCTGAGTCGGGCTTGCCCGAAGGGAGGATCACCGGTGAGCGCGGCCGTACAGTGGGTCAGTTGCGGCTATTTGCCTCAGTTTTGGAAGATGGATCATGGGTTGAGTCATCCATTGATCCTGCAATGCCGGAGCGTAAACCAGTGGCTCGTCCTGATATCCGGAAAATGGTGCAGCCCATAGGACCGGTGGTTGTCTTTACCGCAAGCAATTTCCCACTGGCATTTTCAACGGCTGGTGGAGATACAACTTCAGCACTCGCCGCCGGGAATCCGGTCATTGTAAAAGTTCATCCTTATCATGCCGGAACCAACGAACTGGTTGCGGGAGCCATTATCCGGGCAGCACAAAAGACAGATATGCCCGATGGGGTTTTCTCCTCGCTCAACGACATCGATTTGTCGGTTGGACAGTTACTCGTACTTCATCCGGAAGTGAAATCGGTGGCTTTCACCGGTTCATTTTCCGGAGGGAAAAGTTTGTATAAACTGGCACAGAAACGAGAAGAACCTATTCCTGTTTTTGCCGAAATGGGAAGCGTGAATCCGGTAATGCTTCTTCCTGAAAAGTTGAAAGAAGACCCTGCTAAACTGGCTGCAACGATCGCCGGATCGCTTAATCTGGGTGCCGGACAATTTTGCACCAATCCTGGCGTGCTTATTGTATTGAGATCTCCTGAAGCAGAAGCATTTAAAACTGAACTTTCTGTACAAATCCGGAAACTTCTTCCGGAGCCGATGCTGCACCGCAACATCAGCAGCTCTTTTGTGCGGATTACCAAAGACTTACTGGAGGATCCTGTTATTGAAAAGTTAGCTGAATCGGATTTAAAAGCCGGTGAATTACGCGGAAGACCGCTTGTTGTAAAGGTCTCAGGAAACGATTTCATTGCGAAGCCAGGTTTGGCAGAAGAAATTTTTGGACCTTTCTCCCTGCTGATTGAAGCTGAGGGAGTAGAAGAATTGACGGAAGTTTTGAAAACATTCCGTGGACAATTAACCGCTTCGGTGATTGGAACTTCAGACGATCTTACAACTTTCAGGAGTCAAATTGAAATCCTTCAGCAGGTAGTTGGACGATTGATTTTTAATGGAGTTCCAACCGGTGTTGAAGTCTGTTATTCGATGCAGCATGGAGGGCCATTCCCGGCAACAACTGATACCCGGTTTACCTCTGTAGGTGTGGATGCCATCAAACGTTTCGTTCGGCCGGTGGCGTTTCAGGATGCACCCAACGCTTATCTACCCGACGAATTGAAAGATGCCAATCCGCTCAATATTTGGCGTCGGATTGATGGTCAGCTAACAAAAGAACCGATTAAAACTTAAGATCATGGCTTCAAAAACATTTTTTTGTGTGGATGCTCATACCTGTGGAAATCCTGTGCGTGTAATTGCCGGCGGCGCGCCATTTCTGGAAGGAAAGAACATGTTCGAACGTCGGCTCCATTTTATGAAAGAATTTGACTGGATCCGGAGAGGATTGATGTATGAACCCCGCGGACATGATATGATGTCGGGAAGCATCCTTTTTCCACCCAGCGATCCGGCCAACGACATGGGAATTTTGTTTATCGAAACAAGCGGTTGTTTGCCTATGTGCGGACATGGAACCATTGGTACTGTTACTGTTGTCATAGAGCAAGGGTTGATCACTCCGAAAAATCCCGGTTTTCTCCTTGTGGAGGCCCCTGCCGGATTGATTAAGGTAGAATATCAGATGAACGGAAAAAAAGTGAGTTCGGTAAAACTAACCAACGTGCCATCATTTCTGGCCGGAAAAGATATGGAAGTTGAGTCTCCGCATTTGGGAAAACTAAAGTTTGATGTGGCTTATGGAGGGAATTTTTATGCCATTGTCGATCCTCAGGAAAATTTTGAAGGATTGGAAAAGTATACGGCCGATGAATTGATTGCCTTCAGCCGTCCACTTCGTACTTTAATCAATGACAAGTATAAGTTTCAGCATCCCGAAAATCCGCAGATTGCAGGCGTTAGTCACATCGAGTGGACAGGTGCAACATTGTCATCTGAAGCCGATGGAAGAAATGCTGTTTTTTACGGTGACAAAGCCATTGACCGCTCGCCATGTGGCACCGGAACATCAGCCCGGATGGCACAATTAACTGCGCGAGGCAAACTACAAAAAGGGGATAAATTTCTGCATGAAAGTATCATTGGGAGTCAGTTTTTAGGGCGCGTTGAAGATCTTACCGTTGTTGGGGAATATGCCGCAATTATTCCTAGCATTGAAGGATGGGCAAAAATTACCGGGTTTAATAACATTTTTATTGATGATCAGGATGATCCGTATGCTTTTGGTTTTCAAGTGATCTAATTAATAAAGACTATGAGCAGGATCGTAATTGTTGGCGGAGGGGTAATTGGTCTGTTTACTGCCTGGTATCTCAGCAAAAAAGGGGCTGAAATTACAGTGATTGATCGTGGTGATCTCACTGATGGTTGCTCTTTTGGAAATGCCGGACTTATCGTCCCCAGTCATGTGGTGCCGCTGGCATCACCGGGCATGTTAGTCAAAGGAATTAAAAACATGTTTAATCCAACATCACCTTTAGCTATCCGAATGGCTCCCGACAACGATTTGATACGGTGGTATATGCGTTTTGCCGGGGTAGCTTCGGCAAGTCATGTTGAAAAATCGATTCCGGTCTTAAAAGAGTTGAGTCTTTTTAGTAAAGATCTGTATTCCGACCTCAAAGAGTCCGGAGAGCTTGATTTTCCATTGTGGCACAAAGGTTTGCTGATGCTGTACCAATCAGCCAAAATTGGAGATGAACTGTTGGAAGAGGCTGAAATTGCCCGTCATGCCGGTTTGGAGGTTTCAACGTTATCGGCCACTGAGATTCAGCGTATGGAATTCGATGCCAAACCCAGGGTCTCCGGAGGGGTTCATTACAAATCGGATGCTCATTTGGATCCTTCAACACTGATGAAATCTTTAATTTCGGGACTGGAAAAATCGGGAGTTACTCTGATACGAAATTGTGCTTTGCAAAAAGTAATTACTTCAGGACAAAAAGCAATTTCGCTTGAAACCCAATCTGGAAGCTTTCAATTCGATCAGCTGGTAATTACCGCTGGATTCTGGAGTACTCAAATCCTGAAACAACTTAGGATCAATCTGGATGTTCAACCGGGCAAGGGGTATAGCTTTAAAGTACAAACGGCTCGCCCAATCCATTATCCTGCTTTGCTGGCCGACGCAAATGTTGCCGTAACTCCGTTTGGGAACAACCGGACACAATTCGGAGGTGGCATGGAACTGGGATATGGCGGATTGAAAATCAGACAGATGCGAATTAAGCAAATTATACAGGCTATCGGACAATTTTATCCATCGGAAGTGGATCTGAAAATAGAACAGGAACAAATCTGGCAGGGACATAGACCTTGTTCTTTCGATGGATTGCCATTTATTGGACCTATTCCTTCATTTCAAAATGTATTTGTGGGAACCGGTCATTCGATGATGGGCATTACCCTGGCTCCTGCAACCGGAAAATTACTCAGCGAACTGCTCTATGAAAATAAAATGAGTCTGGATATTAAGCCTTTCAGAATTGATCGGTAAAGATCAACCGGACTAAATTTGCCAAATGGTTTTTTAATATCCGACTCTGGCCGGTAATTGTTTTTCGGCGGTAATCACTCTATATTTTATACGAATTACACGAATTTGTACGAATTACACGAATTACACGAATTACACGAAGCTGGATTGGCTGGGAGTACGGCTATCCTGACCCGGCAGATCCCGGAATATCCTATAAAAGGTCTGGCCTGAAATATTAAATGTGATTTCATTTAATGTACCCGTATTGTAACACAAAACACCGGTTTACAGATTGAAATAATTCCTATATTTGTACTCTTTTTTAAGGGAGTATTTAGAACGCTATGAGCAAGAAATTCAGGGAATACAAGGAGTTTGATCTTTCTAAAATTAACAGGGATATCCTCAAATATTGGGAGGAGAATGACACGTTTCATCAATCCATTTCGACACGTGCCGGAAGACCGACTTTTGTATTTTATGAAGGTCCTCCATCGGCGAATGGTTTGCCTGGAATTCATCATGTGGTTTCACGTGCAATCAAGGATATTTTCTGCCGATACAAAACCCAGCAGGGATTTCTCGTAAAACGAAAAGCGGGATGGGATACCCATGGTCTGCCGGTTGAGCTTGCTGTTGAGAAGATGCTTGGGATAACCAAAGAGGATATCGGTAAAACGATCACTGTTGCCGAATACAACGCCGCCTGCCGTAAGGAGGTGATGAAATATACCGATAAGTGGGAAGAGCTTACCCATCAAATGGGATATTGGGTCAATATGGATGATCCGTATATCACCTACGATAGCCGGTATATCGAGACGCTTTGGTGGCTGCTAAAAGATCTGTATAATAAAAATCTCCTGTATAAAGGGTACAGTATTCAACCCTATTCCCCTGCCGCGGGAACAGGGTTAAGCTCGCACGAACTTAATCAGCCCGGCTGCTATCGCGATGTTAAGGATACAACCTGTATTGCCCAGTTTAAGGTGGTTAATAATGAGAAGTCAAAATCGCTTTTTGCGGATATTGATTCCGATCTTTTCATCCTTGCCTGGACAACCACTCCATGGACTTTGCCTTCCAATACTGCTTTAGCCGTAGGTGGTCATATCCGCTATGTGAAAGTAAAAACATTCAATCCATATACTTCGGAACCGGTTACTGTAATTCTCGCAAAAGAATTGCTCAGGAACTACTTCTCCGAAAAAAATGAAGAACTCTCCTTTGATGATTACAAAGGGGATGGTAAAAATATTCCATTCAAAGTTCTGGCTGAATTTGCTGGTCAGGATCTTGTAGGTTTCAATTATGAGCAGCTTGTTCCCTGGGTTAAACCGATGGGTGATGCCTTCAGGGTAATCGCAGGTGATTTTGTAACTACAGAGGATGGAACAGGAATTGTCCATATTGCCCCTACTTTTGGGGCAGATGATGATCGTGTTGCAAAACAGAACGGGATTGTCCCGCTGATGTTGCTCGACAAGGAGGGTTTACAGCATCCGATGGTGGACCGTCAGGGAAGGTTCTTCAGGGTAGAAGACCTCTCCGTTGATTTTGTAGCTCATCATATTGATGTTAAGTTATATGGTGAATATGCTGGTCGTTATGTTAAAAATGAATACGACGTCACCTTAACTGAAAACGATTCAACCCTTGACATCGACCTTTCGGTGATGCTGAAAAGGGAAAACCGCGCGTTTAAGGTTGAGAAGCATGTTCACAGCTACCCTCATTGCTGGAGAACCGATAAGCCTGTTTTATATTATCCGCTTGACTCATGGTTTATCAAGACCACTGCCGTTCGTAACCAGATGATCGCACTGAATAAAACAATCAACTGGAAACCTCAGTCCACAGGAACGGGCCGCTTTGGAAACTGGCTTGAGAACCTCGTCGACTGGAACCTCTCCCGCTCCCGTTATTGGGGGACACCACTCCCGATCTGGCGTACAGAAGACCGGACTGAAGAGATCTGCATCGGCTCGGCTGAAGAACTGATTTCTGAGATCAATAAATCGGTGGATGCCGGTCTGATGAAAGAAAATCCGTTTAAGGATTTTAAGGTGGGTGATTACTCCAAATTGAATTACGAAAAAATAGATTTCCACCGTCCTTATGTGGACGAAATAATCCTTGTTTCACCTAAGGGGGCTAGGATGGTTCGCGAAAGCGACCTGATCGATGTCTGGTTTGATTCAGGTGCAATGCCTTATGCCCAGGCACACTATCCGTTTGAGTGCCTCCCCGAGGAAGAGCCCTCCGGGAATGGGGCCGATGGGGCTTCTTTTCCCTTTCCTGCAGACTTTATCGCAGAAGGGGTAGACCAGACTCGGGGATGGTTCTTTACCTTGCATGCCATATCCACAATGGTGAGTGGTTCTGTGGCATTTAAAAATATTATTTCCAATGGATTGGTGCTCGATGCACATGGAAATAAAATGTCAAAAAGGCATGGTAACAGTATTGACCCATTCGAGACCATTGATAAGTATGGTTCCGATCCTTTGCGGTGGTATATGATTACCAATTCTCAGCCATGGGATAACCTCAAGTTTGATATTGCCGGTGTTGAAGAGGTTCGTCGTAAATTCTTTGGAACCCTTTACAATACCTATAATTTCTTCGCACTTTATGCCAATGTTGATAGTTTTACTTACAGTGAGGAGCCGATAGCCCATGAATTTCGCCCTGAACTTGACCGATGGATCCTATCCCTACTCAATACACTGATCAAAAATGTAACAGACGATTACGAGAATTACGAACCCACCCGTGCAGGTCGGGCGATTTCGGAGTTTGTATCTGAAAATCTTTCAAACTGGTTTGTCAGATTAAGCCGCAAGCGATTCTGGGGGGGTGATTATGATACGGATAAGATCTCAGCCTTTCAAACACTCTATACTTGTTTGGAGACGGTTGCCAAACTGGCTGCACCCATAGCCCCATTTTATATGGATCAACTTTATGGTGATTTGAACCGGATTAGCGGTCATGAGGAGGACAATTCAATCCATTTGACCTACTTTCCTAAATATAACAAGGATCTGATTAATCTGGAACTTGAGGAGCAAATGGATATTGCACAG
Source organism: Prolixibacteraceae bacterium (assembly GCA_947475715.1). Classification (GTDB taxonomy): domain Bacteria; phylum Bacteroidota; class Bacteroidia; order Bacteroidales; family Prolixibacteraceae; genus JAAFHB01. Next base: position 22,617 of record CANJNY010000046.1, on the reverse strand, counting down.
AGAGTCTCCTCCATGATTCTTGGATTACGCAGAAAAGAGAAGTTAAAAGTGCGTCAACCGTTGGCAAAGATCATTGTCCCTGTGCTTAATGAAAAATTCAGAAGGCAGTTTGAGGCCGTAGAAAGTATAATTCTCACCGAAGTTAACGTTAAGCAGGTTGAGTATTTAACCGATGCTGAAGGGGTGATTAAAAAGAAGATCAAGGCGAACTTTAAGGCATTGGGGCCCAAATATGGAAAACTGATGAAAGCCGTATCGGTTTTGATTGGAACACTTACCCAGAGTGAGATTGCCACCTTTGAGCGTAATGGTTCATTTGAAACAACTATCGAAGGTGAACCGGTTACCTTGTCACTCGAGGATGTTGAGATCCAGTCGGAAGATATTCCCGGATTGCAGGTAGCCAGTGAAGGAGCTATCACGGTGGCTTTGGATATTAATGTTACCGCTGAATTACGGCTTGAAGGAATTGCCCGGGAATTTGTTAACCGCATACAAAACCTTCGTAAAGAGAGCAATTTTGAAGTAACCGATAAGATTATTCTTCGGATTGTGCGTCACCCTGAGCTGAATGAGGCATTGGATACCTATTGTGATTATATTGGCAGTCAGACCCTCGCCTCCAGGGTGGAGCTCGTTGGACATCTGGCTGAAGGTATGGGAAAACTCATTGAAATTGAAAAAGGAATTGAAACATTTATTTACGTAGCGCGTGAAATTCAGTAAGATTATCGTTCCAATTCAGTTTTTTTTATAGCTTGCGAAATAAATCGAACCTAAATATATTATTTTTACAAAAACGGTAATAAAATGAGTGAGAAAACGAGATATGCAGACGATGAACTCCAGGAGTTCAAAGAGTTAATCCAGGATAAGCTTTTAAAAGCCCGTGAGGATTACAAATTGTATAAAAATGCGATTACCCATGGTGACGGTAATGATACCGAGGATACCTCTCCAACTTTTAAGGTCCTGGAGGAGGGTGCCGCAACCCTGTCCAAAGAGGAGGCCGGTAAACTTGCACAACGCCAACTGAAATTTATCCAGTATCTTGAAGCGGCATTGGTTCGTATTGAAAATAAGACCTATGGAATCTGCCGTGAGACCGGAGTATTGATTTCAAAGGAGCGGCTACGGGCTGTGCCTCACGCAACTCTTTCGATCGATGCAAAGAATAATCAGCGCTGATTCAGGCAGTCTGCCAAATTTTGTGTCGCTTAAATTTACTTAATAAGTTCGGGGTGGTTTATTTGGCCCCGTTTTTTTATTCTATTCAGATCAATACTATTACTTTATGAGTTCAAAAGTCAAATCAATATTACTAATTCTTATCATTCTGTTTCTCGATCAGTTTCTTAAGATCTGGATAAAAACAAACATGATGCTTGGGGATGAATTTATCATTGCCAAAAATTGGTTTATTATCCATTTTATAGAGAATAATGGAATGGCTTTCGGTCTTGAGTTTGGGAATAGTATCGGCAAATATTTTCTTAGTATTTTTCGGATCGTGGCTATTGGTGCAATCGGCTGGTACATTGTTAAATTATGGAAAAGGGATGTCCCTTTTGGACTGGTGGCCTGTTTTTCCCTGATTATGGCCGGGGCAATTGGAAATATCCTGGATAGTGCCTTTTACGGGTTAATGTTTAATGATAGTTATGGTCATGTGGCTAAACTTTTCCCGGCCGGAGGTGGATATTCATCCTTTCTGCAGGGAAGAGTAGTTGATATGTTTTATTTTCCTTTGATTTCCGGCCATTATCCGATGTGGATCCCTTATCTTGGTGGGGATGATTTTATTTTTTTCCGTCCGGTATTTAATCTGGCAGATTCTTCCATTACAGTAGGCATTATTGCAATCCTAATATTCTACCGACAATTCTTCGAAGAGAAACACCCTTCAGGCGAAATTACTTCTAATCAAGGTGTTAGTACTGAAGGCGAAGACGATTCGGAGATTAAAGGAGAAAATGTGTAATTAATTACTGAATTTAGTAAACATTTTGGGGTGTTTTAACGTCTATTCTATATTAATTTAGATATTAAAATTCAACTATTCAGTAATCATCATTTTTAAAATAGCATCAAAAATGGAAATTAAGCGTAATTTATTCTTAAGCCTCACTATACTAACAATATTTAATTCCCTGTTTTTAAATTGCAAGAAAGAGAGTATTCCGGCGATAAAACCACCTTTAGTAATTAAAGACACTTCCATTGTAAATCGATTTATTTATAATGGCTTACAGGAATATTACCTGTGGACTGCCTTGGTTCCAAATCTTGCACAGTCAAAGTATACCAATGCTGATTCAATGAACGTTTTTTTGAACGGTTATTCCGATCCGCAGAAAATCTTTAAAGAGCTGCTTTATAAGCCAACTACAGTTGATAAGTGGTCGTTTCTTGTCAGTGATTCCTTAACGATTACTAACTGGATTCAGGGAATTTCCGAAACTATGGGCTATGATTTCATGTTGGAAAGGATCGGAGCGACAAATAATTTATTCGGTTTTGTGAGGTACGTATATAAAGGATCTCCTGCAGAGAAAGCCGGAATGAAACGGGGTGACCTGTTTATGAAGGTGAATGATACCCAGATTACCGTTGCAAACTATGAGACTCTGTTGTTCTCTACTATATCATACAAATTATCCTTCGCTTCAGTGACAACCACTTCTACGGGTTATGCGATCGCAACAAATGGTAAATCGGTAAATATGACTGCTATTACAATGCAGGAGAATCCGATTCTGCTCGATACTGTTCTTAATGTTAATAATCTTAAGGTCGGCTATCTGGTTTATAACGGATTTAATGCTGATTATAATATCCAGTTGAATGATGTATTTAAGAAATTTAAAGATGCAGCTATTGATAGGCTGGTTCTCGATTTACGCTATAATGGCGGTGGCTCTGTACAAACTGCAAAATATCTGGCAAGCATGATTTATGGAACAGCTACCTCCAATGTGTTCTTTAAAAGCCAGTATAATCAATCGTGGCAGACTTATATTACCAGTACTGAAGGGGCGGGAGCCTTATCTGAAAACTTTACAGACAAGATCGCCAAAACCTCAAAGACACCTGAGACTCCCATTAATACAATAAATCTGACATCGCTCTACGTGATAACCTCGCGACACACTGCTTCAGCCAGCGAGCTGTTAATTAATGGATTGAAGCCATATATACAGGTATTTTCAGTCGGAACCAAGACCGTTGGCAAATATGTCGCATCGATTACAATTACTGACCGGTACGTAAATGGCAACCGCAATAACAAATTTGCCATGCAACCCATTATTGTAAAAATGGCAAACGCCAATGGTGTTTCTGACTTTATCGATGGATTAGCCCCCGATTTCTTTATTGAAGAGGATATAGTAGATCTGTTACCTTTTGGGGATCTCAATGAGACTTTACTTAAACCGGTTCTCAATAAAATTCAGGGACTTCCCCTGGCTGCAATCACCCTTAAATCGGAGAAAATGGGATTAAAGAAAGTTTATGATTCACAGTCTGATCGCCCTTTTTCCCAAAATATGTATATTAACCCACCACGCAGGACTACAACTAATTAGCCTGTTTTAAGCTTTATGTTATGAAATTAGCCCTGCTTATTTTATTTTTTACCTGTTCTGTTGCTTTTAATCTGCAGGCCCAGACTGTTGATGATATTTCCGGAATCTGGTGGAGTGAAATTAAAGCCTCTAAGATTAAAGTAGAACTGGTCGATGGTAAATATATTGGAACCGTTGTCTACCTGATTCCTGAAAAATATGTTGACGGGGTACCCCAAACGGATAGAAAAAATCCTGATGAGAACCTGAAAACCCGGTCGATTCTTAATCTGCAGATTTTAAGTGGATTATCCTATAATCCCGCAACTAAAGAATGGACTGGTGGAATGATTTATGATCCAAAAACAGGTAAAACCTACGAGTGTCAGGTCTGGCTTGAAGGAAAGGATATTCTGCAACTAAAGGGATTTGTTACCGGGATCCCTGCGTTGGGCCGTAAATCGGCATGGACACGGACAACGCTATAATCATTTGGTCATTCAAAAGAATCAGGAAAAGCTTAATAAATTAAAAGTGAAAAATGCAAAAATCAAACTGTATCTCACAGGGTGATTTTTGCATTTTTATTTTTGCATTTTGTCCTTTGAATCCTTTATTTGAATTCTCTTTTAAGATAAAGCATTCTAAACAATACCGCCAAAAATATCAGGCTCACAATAACAAAAAAGAAACTTCCGTCGGCCATCGTACCCGTTTTATCCAAATCGGCATTTAGCAATCCCTGATGGGTCAAATAATAGGCAACTACTGCTGTGGTATTATTGATAAAATGACCGATTATTGGCAACCATAAACTTCCGCTCCACTCCAGCATATACCCAAACATGGCGCCCAATAGTAACCGTGGAAGAAATCCAAAAAACTGAAGGTGTAACGCGCTGAATAAGGCCGCAGAAATCCAGATAGCCAAATGAGCATTCCCATACATTTTCTTAAACAGTTGTTGCACAATGCCTCTGAAAAGCAATTCCTCTCCAACGGCAGGAAGTATCCCTATCAGGATGATATTCTTTATTAGAAAACTTATCGAATTTCCGGTCAGAAAAGCTTCAGTGATTTTAGTGGCCTGATCTTCCGAATTTTGCATCCAGGTCTGCACTGAATTTAACCATTCGGGAAGCGAAAGTTTGGAGTTTAGCTCATTCATCCAGTTAATCAGAGGATTTGAGAAAAAGACAATTCCAATAACAGCTATCACACTTATAAAATCGGGTCGTCTGAGCACCTGCAGATAGTCCAATGGTTGGTCACTGATCAGCCAGGCTATTATAAATGGAGGAATAATGAATATTCCGATGGACTGGACGGTTTGAAAGAACTTAAGGATTGAGATGTTTTGAGGATTGGTCAGGTCCTGCATGAGTTGATCTAATTCTGTGATGCTGCCCCCATAGATCACCCATCCAATGGCCATTCCCAATGCTGAGATTATGAAGCCGCAGGTTATCAGAACGAGAGCGGAGAAGAGTAATTGGGCTGATGGTTTTGATTCGTGGAGTATTTGTCGGAACATCTGTTTAAAATTTTCACAAAGTTAATAATCCTCTTTTAAGTAGTGCGTTTACAACCTGCATTTGAAATAGGTTCATTTGGTTATCTTTGCGCTTAAATATTCAAATCATTAACGTAAAAATATACCAGTGAAGATTGGCAACCTGGATTTGGGAAATCTGCCGCTGTTTCTGGCTCCCATGGAAGATGTTACCTATAAGTCCTTCCGCTATTTATGCAAAAAGTTTGGTGCCGATGTAATGTCAACCGAATTCATATCCGCCGATGGGATCAAACGTGAAATGGAGGCTACGCGGCGGAAAATGACTATTTTCGATTTCGACAGTCCAATTGCCATCCAGATTTATGGCTCAGATATTGAAGCTATGGTGGCGGCTGCAAAGGTGGCAGCAGTGGCAAAACCTGATTATATCGATATTAATTTTGGATGCCCAATGAAGAAAATTGCTGGAAAAGGTTCAGGTGCAGGGCTTTTGCGGGACATTCCGAAGATGGTCAAAATGGCTGAGGAGATCGTTAAAGCGGTTGATCTTCCCGTAACCGCAAAAACAAGGCTGGGCTGGGATCACTCTGATATGCCTATCGTTGAGATCGGTGAACGGCTCCAGGATGTTGGTATTCAAATGCTCACAATCCATGGAAGGACACGGAGCCAGCTTTATACCGGAGAGGCCGACTGGTCGATGATTGGCAAAGTCAAGGCAAACCCCAGAATGAAGATTCCTGTTATCGGTAACGGTGATATCAGCAGTCCTGAAAAGGCCAGGGCATGTGCTGAACTATCAGGTGTTGATGGGTTGATGATAGCCCGCGGAGCAATCGGGCGTCCATGGATCTTTCGTGATATTCGCCATTATTTTGAGACGGGTGAACTGCTCCAACCACCCCTGGTGCCGGAGGTCGTAGAGAGTGTTAAGGAACAGCTTTATCAATCCATATCGTGGAAACCTGAACCGCGTGGCGCAATTCTTGAGATGAGGCGACATTTTAACCGCTATTTTCCCGGTTTAGAAGATTTTCGCAATTACCGGATTCAACTGCTCCAGGCTGTTGAATTAAATGAGGTGATTCAGATTCTGGAAGAAATTGCCCAGGTATATGCCAATCAACGTGTCGATTACACAAATATCAGTTTAAAGTAACCGAATAAGGGTGATAGGTCAGAATATTCTTCCTATTTCCACAGATTAGTTAGTTCATCCGGCACTGTCTCAGACAAGTCGGGGACCCTGAAATAGGTACTCTTACAATCAGGATCTGAAAATTCTGTCAGCATCAGGGTGAGATTTCCGCTATTGCCCATGGAAAATAACTTATCACCTGCTTTTAAACGGCAGGCTATTCCATCGGGTCGTACCGCACTGTTTTTTACAGGTAACGACTCTATGGAGGCCAGGTCAATCACGATCCGGTCAAGATCTGCGCTGCTCTTTTTAGCCAGAGTCTCGTTCTGCTCAGGGTTCAGTGAGAAAAGTATGGGACCCCGCATAACAGCTGCACGTCCCGCTTGTCGCTCCCTCCCCCGAACAAGTCTCCAGACCATAGGCATTTCGAGAATAACCTGATCTCCGCTTTTCCAGTAACGGTCGATTAATGCAAAAGTTCCCGGCTTAATGATTTCATTTGAAGCTTTGCCATTTACCAATATTGTGGGGTTGCTGCACCACGATGGAATTCTTAGTTTTAATGCAAATGTCGCCGGAACCGAAGGATCAATATGAATAACAACGTGCCCGGAATTTGGATAATCTGTCTCCTGCCGGACAGTGACTTTACAATTATTATCCAGTGAAAGTGTTGCATTTGAGGCTGAATAAAGGTTAATCGCCAGGCCATTTTTCGCACCATAGTAGACCATAGAGGGAAGCTCTGAAATGATTCGTCTGTAATTGCATGGGCAACAGTAGGTATCTCCGTTATGATAGTGACGGTCACCTTCAAACGGAGTATAATAACGGATTTGCCTTCCATCAGGCGATTGCGCCCCAAAAAGGGCATTATAGATTGTCCTTTCCATGATATCTCCATAACGGGAATCACCATGAAGCCTGAGTAGGTTATCGTAAACCCGAAGCTGGTATGCAGTTGCACACGTCTCCCCAAGTTCTCCACTACCGTCCTGATCTGCCGTCCAGATTTCGTCTTGTCCTGCACCCCCGGTTATCGACATTCCGTTCTTTGATATCAGGAAGTTAAGTGCTTTTTCGGATGGGGCTAAAAGTTTTTCATCATGAATGATGCGATACATCTCCAACTGAGCCAGACAACCTGCCATATATCCATAAATATGTCCTTCGATGAGTTTCCGACGCCCGATAACCAGGTCCGGATCGAGATTTATTAGATCAAGCTGATTCAGACAGAAATCAAAATAACGCTGATCATTGGTTATACCATATAAGGCCAGGAGGGTTCGGTGAAGACCGGTTAAGGCAATACGCTTTGCAACACCGGTTGTATTAGCCCAATCTTTTGGAATTAAATACCACTTTTTCAACAGATAGTCCGCTGCACTTTTTGCTGCCGCCAGCGATTTATTGTCTCCAAATAGCTTAAAATCAGTAATTAATCCGTTAATAATATAACCCATCTCATGAATATCCCAGAGCTTTACAATACGGTACGGAGGTGTCATATTCCCAATGTACCCATCGGGATCCTGCCACTTTACCAACTCTCCGATCAGATGGTTTTTCAGGGAGATAACCTTTTCATTATTTGTATACGAAGCCATTTTTACTACTCCGTCGATTAATTTTCCTATCCCAATATATCCTTTATCATTTTTTTTCCGGAAACTATCCAGAAAGTCGTTGTCGATATCGAGAAGGAGCAGGTTATTTTCAATTGTAACGGCTATGCGTCGGCCTATCTCTCCTCCAACTCTTACATCAGTTAACTGAATTGAATTAAGCTGGTCGGTAATGGGTTTATCGCCAGAGCTTGTTTGACCAAAACTATTTAATGCACCAACAAAAACCAGAAACAGAAAAGTTAGTCTCATAGAAAATAAATTTGCCGAATATTAGATGAAAGATGCTAATTATCAGTATATTTGAGCATTGTAAGTAAATATCCGATACAACAACCACACTTTTCGATTTAATGGAAACAGGTTGGGAATAAAATATTAACAGGTTTTTTCAATGTCTCGTGATTAGATTGATAAAGATATTAAAAAATTCCGTCCAAATTATGGCTCCTCTTTTTCCGATTGGAATGATGGTCGGAGCTATAATGGTCCCTGCATGTGTTTATTCACAAAACCAATTGCAATATATCCGGCAGGATTTTCAATCCGGGTATTTTCAAGGACAACGCCAGAATAAATTAGTCTATCCCTCTGATTTTTATGATTATGCCAGAATTCGTGATGATGAATTCTCCGAAACTTTAAAGGAGACCTGGCACGATTATTCCATTTTTCCGGGAGTGGCAGAGGAACCTGGCCTGTGCTTTATAAATCAACCTGTTTACGAATATTCAAGCCTTGAAATGTCCACACCTGTTAATCTGCCTTATTCGGGAGTTGTGGAGTTATCCGATATAAAAATGGGTCAGTCGAAATCGTTTCCGGGAATAAGAAAGCCGGAGAACGAGAGATATAGTGTCATAAAGGGATCGTTCTTGTTTTATGGTCATCAGATCACTATTGATTATGACAAGTTGTTAATCCGGTCGACAACATGTTCTGTTTCTGAAGACTCAGTAGCCGGATTTTGGAAAACCTTTTCACAGTCGAATAGTAATCTGCTGGTGAATCAGCTGATGGATTATCGTGATCGGATGGGACTAGGTGACTGGGGTTATTTTCAGCTGGTAAAAGCTTGTTCGAACCATATTTGCAGGGATATTCAATGGAACTCAGACCAATTAACCTGGGGGTTAATGATCCGATCGGGGTTTGATGTAAGACTGGCATTTAACCAAAGGAGCACAACTGTTTTATTTCCGTCCGAAAGTGTAATTTTTGAGAAACAATTTATTATGATTGGTCCGATGCGATTTTATCTTGATCGCCCAATGAGCAACCCGTTGCTCGTAACATGTCCGAATCCCTTTCCTGCTGCAGAAAGAGCAATCGACCTGAAATTTAATAAGTCACTTAATTTTCATGGAAAATTAACAAGCCGTGTATTTAATATCACAAGGAAAAATAAAAAATACAGATTTGCATTAAGGGTTAACCCCGAATCAATCCGGTTTTACACAGATTATCCCAAAACTGATCCGGCGGTTTATTATGGTGCTCCAGTATCATCTCAGTTAAAGGAGGATTTGTTAAGGCAGTTATATCCAATTTTATCCCAAATAAATAAAGCAGAGGCCCTGACTATACTTCAACAGTTTGTCCAAAATGAGGTAACTTATGTGGCTGCGCCCAAAAAAGGTGAAGCAATTCCCTGTCGCTTTGCTGAGCAGGTGATTGCCTCCAATTCGGGTGGCGACCTTGGTAAGGCTGTCTTCTTTGCATGGTTAACCAGAACCTTGCTCGGGTTGCCGGTTGTGGGATTGCATTTTCCGGGCTATTATTCTACCGCAGTCTCCTTCGACGAACAGATGGATGGTGACTCTTACAACTGGAATAGGGCAAAGTACCTCATTGCAGATCCAACATTTAAAAATGTTCCCGTTGGAGCGGTTATGCCTGAAATTGCAGGATTAACCCCACAGTTAATTATCCTGCCCAACTGCGGCTCACGCCCAGATAATGAAGGTCAAATATGGAATCTCGCCTATAAAATGGGTGCCAGCCGAAGCGGGGTTGACCAGGATGTGTTATTTGACAAACAAGGCAGGGGGCTAATCACGGGATATTTTTCAACCAGGCGTTCCAATAACCCTTTTGTTGCCTGCTTCTCTGAAAGGAAAGAGCTGCAGTGGATCCGAAGATTCGAAGGAGAAGGTTTGGCTGCACCATTGTTCATCACCAAAGTTAACGAGGATGAGATTTATATTGCCGGGTCATTTAGCGGAAAATTTAATATGGATGGCAAAACAATTGAAAGTTATCCTGATCGGAGCAGCCTGTTACTGGCTCATTTTAACCCTCTTGGAGAGTTAGTCTGGATGAAGCGTGTTCCAATCGATTCAACAATGGAAAATCAGCGCTTAAACTATACCGTTAGTTTTGACCGGACAGGAAACAATATCTCCATTCAATGGTCAAATGAAGATTTAAGAAATCTGATGATCGGTTTTCATGGGGTGAGCACCATGGGACTTACATTTACCGGTTCCGGAAATTTTGGTTCATCAACAGGTTATCCAGCAAGGCAAGGCGACCAAGGAACCGTCTCCGCTGCACTTGTCAGAGAATTTAAACGCCTAAAAGGAAATGTCCATCGGGATGTTTCAGGTGTCATCGCCGTTATGAAATATCTTGAGAAATCTGGCAATGAGGTTACAGGAAATCAGATTCAGACCTTTATTTCAACCATAAATCCGACATTTGCAACAACTCATCCCGGGTTATTTACTACCTTAGGTCGGATAACCTTAATGAAAAATGAGTATGGAATTATTACATTAAAAACCAGTGATCACAAATCACTGCTGTTTAATAGTATAAAGATTGAAAATTGGGCGCGATTTATTGTAGCAGATTTTGAAAATGGTGATATCTCAATTGCGGCGGTGTCAGGATTCCGGAATATTGGAAATCCGTTGACTTTGATATTGAATAAATTGTTGATTGATAGCTCTTCAGGGGGTATTATCCTGGATTACGACCGTGATCACACTCAAAAAACAATCTTCTTAAAACCCACGTTATAGCCCTTTGTAATTCCCTTGCCTCAGCTTTTCAAAATATTTTCACGAATCCCTGAATTTCCCATTTTGGCTTTTTCGAAAATCAGGAACAGCGTTTTAATAATTCCGTAAAGGACGATTAAGGTAAATATGATTGCTGCTCCTGAAGGAACATCATAGATGTACGAGAAAGAGAGTCCGGCTACTGATCCTAAAAAACCGAAGCCAATCGAATAAAACATCATCACATCAAATCTTTTAGTGAAAAGATTGGCAATGGCCTGTGGAATAGTAAGGAGTGACATGACCAGGATTATTCCGACAACACGTATATTTAAAACAATGGTAAGTGCTACAAGGCTGATTAAAAGAGAATTGAAAAGCCTCACCGGGGCATTGTTGGTCAGTGCAAATTCTTCGTCAAACGAAACAAAAATGATCATCCGGTAGAAAACCAGGAAAAAACTAATTACAAAAACAGACAGAAAAAGGAGGAAAAGGAGATCGGATTTTGAAACAGTGAGAATATTACCAAACAGGTAACTCATCAGATTCGGAGCATATCCCGGGGTAAGAAAAATAAAGATTACCCCAAGTGCCATCCCTAAAGACCATAGCATGGCAATTGCTGAGTCTTCGCGCATATCTGCCTTCTTGGTAAAAAGCTCTATGCCGAGTGCGGAAAGAATCCCAAAGGCGACAGCACCCATAATTGGATTGAATCCAAAATAGTACCCCATGCCGATTCCGCCAAATGAGGCGTGGGTAATTCCTCCACTGATGAAAACAATGCGTCGTGAAACAATATAGGTTCCAATGATTCCGCAGGTTATGCTTGCCATAAATGCTGCCAGGAAGGCATTCCTGAAGAATTCAAAGTTGAAAAGAGCGAAAAGGTTTTGCATCAGTGAGCGTGATTATGTAAAACAGTATGTGGTATGTCGCCATGCGAAATGATTTGAATCGGACATTCGTACGACTTTAGAAGTTCAGGTGTTACTGCATTTCCTTCATGAAAATGGAGGGAAGAATTTACGCAGGCGTACGATTTAACGTATGTCGAGATGGTTCCAAGATCATGGGAGACCAACAGAATAGCAAGTTTTTCATTGAGGAGTTTGAGTTTCTCGTATAGCTCGCGTTCAAACCGGTTATCGACATAGGTATTGGGCTCATCCAGAATCAGCAATTTCGGGTTATTAACCAATGCGCGGCATAAAAGAGCACGTTGTATCTGTCCTCCGGAGAGTTCTCCAATCGCTTTATTGCGAATAACGAAGATCCCCATTTCATTGAGCAGATTATTTGCCCGCTCATTCTCTTCGCTGCTATAGCGTCCGATCAGCCGTTTACGTGACATTAAGCCCGAACGTACAACATCGAATACCGTTACAGGAAATTTACGGTCGATATTATTTATTTGTGGAAGGTAACCAATGCGGTGAGCACTTCCTGCGGTCATGGTCTCTGCAAAGTTTATTTCGCCCCCCATCGGAGGAATCAGACCAAGTAAGGCCTTCAGCAGGGTGGTCTTTCCCCCTCCGTTTGGACCTATTACTCCGATAAAATCGTAAGGATGAATGGTCAGATTAACCTCCCGCAAAACGATATTTTGCCCGTAACCTGCCGATAAATTACGTATTTCGACTAATGTTTCCATCAATTTAAGATTATTGCGGTGTTTCTGAAAGCTTTTTGGCAATATCGATCATTTGATCCGGCCAGTTGTAGTCGAGCGGGTCGATCTGTAATATTTTGCAACCGGTCTCCTGTGCGATAATCTCCCCATTTCGTTTATCAAACTCCTTCTGAATCAGAACAATTTTCGTATTGCCCGATTTTGCTGCATCAATCACCATCTGCAGATGTTTTGGGGAGGGTACTTTCCCTTCAAACTCAATGGATAGCTGCTCGAGACCGTAGTCACGCGCAAAATACCCAAGCGCCGGATGAAAGATTATAAATTTTCTCGAGAAAGCCCCCGCCACGATATGGGTTATTGTTGAATCGACCCGGGCAATTTCAATAAAAAGGGCATTCAAATTTTTAAGATAGGAATCACCATGCTCGGGATCTATCTGCATCATACCATTATATATATTCTCGGCGATCAGACGGGCTGTCTTGGGTGAAGACCAGATGTGGGGATCAACACCCTGCAAATGTTCGTGATCACCATCATGATGCTCATCTTTAATTAAATCAATTCTCCTGGAGGTTGAAAAAATATGAAGATCAGGATTTGATGATTTATAACTCTCGAGCCAGACTTGTTCAAAACCAAGATACCCAATTGAAAAATATGCCTGAGCCTCATTGAGCATGATCATTTGCTTTGGAGTGGGGGAATAAGTCTCGGGCCCCGCACCCGGCGGCACTGTTACTTCAACCTTGTAGTGGTCTCCAATAATCTTGTCGGCAAAATATTTTAAAGGCAGTATGCTCACAAAAATTACCTTGTGCTTCGACCGCTGCGGTTCTGAAAAACAACCTGACAGTACTAGTCCAATAAAAAGGGTAACTAAAATTCTATTCATCCGTAATTCTTTCATTAATTAATTCTTCACTCCCTCGCTCCATCTCTTAGTCTCTCCTTCACTCATTTTGGTGGTACCGGATCCAACCCGTGTGTACCCCAGGGATGACATTTCAAGATCCGCCGGGTTGCGAGATAGATCCCCTTAAATGGTCCATGAACCTTTAAGGCCTCGAGCGCATATTGTGAACAGGTTGGGATATGACGGCACGAGGCAGGGGTTAACGGAGAGATGGCATATTTGTAAAAATAGATTGGCACCATAAATAGCCGGATGATTATCCACCTGATACCGCCAAATAACTTCTTAAACATCTATTTTTTGACTTTATATAAATCATCTATCTTGACCACTTCAATTACCATGGAGTCCTTCAGTGTCTTGGAAATCAATCCATAAGGCGCCACAATTATTTCGTCTTCGGTGTTCAGACCTTCAATAATCTGAATATTTGAATTGTCCTGAATTCCTGTTTTAACCTTCACCTGTCTGGCTAATCCCTTTCTGTTAACGAAAACGACTTCAAATTGTTCGGGTTCTTTCAATGAAATTTTATCATCTTTCGAATTTGCCCCCTCGACTTCCTGCTGATTTGTTCCCTTTTTAGCCGTACCACTTCCCGATCGGGTGGTCACCGCCTGAATCGGAACTGAGATCACCCCAGAGCGGGTTTCTGTACGGATCTCAACTGTTGCCGACATCCCGGGCAGAAACGGGTTTCTGTGCGGAGCGCTGGTTAACAGATCTTTGTATGAATCCTGAAGAAGAAAAACTTTCACATTAAAATTGGTCACCTGATCGGTAGAGGTTCCCAAAACATTGGCAGAACTCGCAATTTCAGTCACCAAACCACTGAACTTACGTTTCATGTAGGCATCAATCTGTATATTGGCAGTATCCCCTTTTTCAACATTCACGATATCATTCTCATTTACTTCAACTTTTACTTCCATTTTGGTCAGATCGGCAATAGTCATTAACTCGGTCCCTGCAAACTGGTTTGTCCCAACAACTTTTTCCCCTTTTTCAACATTTAGTTTGGAAACCGTTCCCGAAATCGGAGAATAAATTTTGGTTTTGGTGAGGTTTTCCTGCGCCTCGCTAAGGCTCGATTCTGCACTCTTAACAGCATAACGGGCGGCTTGAACCTCTGCCTGTGCAACTTTAAAGGCTGCCTCGATAGTTTCAAAATCAGATTTTGCAATTGTATTTTTTTCGAACAGCTGCTTTGACCTTTTATAGGTTAGCTCTTTTTCGACCAGTTGTGCCTCAGCCTGTGCCATACGTGCCTTCTGACTGTTGAGAGCGGCCTCGTTTCGATTTCGGTTCGAAATGTAAATATCGGGGCGAACCACGACAAGCAGATCACCCATCGTAACTTCATCACCCTCTTTAACTGGTAATTCAATGATCTCACCCGGTACTTCAGGACTGATTTTCACCAATAATTGAGGCTCTACTTTCCCGTTTGCGGTAATTATCTCGGTTATATCCCGCTTCTGAACCTTTTCAACGGATACCTTCATGGCCATCTCTTTCCCAATCCAGCCCGCTTTCTTTCCGGCAATAAGGGCTGTAATCACAATAACTATAACAACTCCGATATAGAGGAGGGTATTATTCTTCTTTTTCATATTAGATCCGTTCTGAATTATTAAATGGCTATGAAAAGACAGATCTTTATCTCTCCTCTCAAACCTCATTTTAGCCTCAAATAATGAGCTTATATATCCCATTTTATGAATTTTAAAATTACGAATAATTATGAACCCTCGGTCAATTATATTGGTAAAATTTGTTTTTATCAGGTTACCTCTCTTCTTGCCGTCGGAATAAATTTAAATATGAATAACTTATAATTGTCACTTGAGCTAACAAGTATAAATATTGAAATTATTTTTGTAATAAACCGTTCAATTATTTTTTTATTTTCAATTTTTTTTAACAATTTTGCAACCTTTATTTATAATTATTATAATTAACATAAGAAAAAATAATGAGTAAAACATTCAAACTTATTTTTGCAGCAATGCTATTGCTTCAAAGCAGCAACTTATTCTCTCAGGAGGAAAATGGTATCAAGTTAGGAGCTGATCTGGTTAACCGCTATCTGTGGCGCGGTATCGAAAATGGAATTGGTTTTGATGAAAGCAAAAGTTTTCATTTTCAACCTACAGTTGTTGGAACTTACAAGAATCTTGAAGTGGGCTATTGGGGTAGTTTTGGGGTTAGTAACGGCTATTCTGAATATGACCTTTGGGCTAAATATTCAATAAAACAATTTTCAGTTTCAGTGTTCGATTACAATCAATCATTCGAGGATGAGGATGGAACACAACATGGTGGATATTATAATGTGCCGTTTAATAGCGGCGGAAGCTATGCTGAAGTAACTCTGGCCTATGATGGCGGGGATAAATTTCCACTTTATGCAAGTTATAACAGGTTTTTCTATAATGATGATGCCACATACCTCGAAGCAGGTTACCGCTTTAATACACACAAACTTTTCCCTATGGATTTTACTGTGGGAATGACTCCTCAGGCGAGCTCATACGGCGATAAAGCGGGTGTGATGAACCTTGGTTTCAAGGTGAAATATGATATTAAATTTTCCGGGAAGTTTAAGGTGCCTGTTTTTGCTTCTGTAATTGATAATCCCCAGACTGAAAAAACCTATTTTGTGTTTGGACTGACCTTCTCATCCAAATAAAATCTGAAAAACAGCTATGAACAATTCCCATATGCACTCCAGAAAATCAGGCTGGAAGATGTTTCAAGCAATCACTGCCGGAACATTGGTTAAACCATTAAGAAGTTTAACCATGATAGCTATTTTAGTGCTATCAACCGGAATTATTGATTCCTTTGGATTACCATTCCCGAATCGTATAAATGGTGATAAACCACAATTTACAATCAAAAATAGCGCCGGCACCCTGGTTAAAATGGACTCTCCGCCTGCAAAAGCTGTAAAAGTAGCTGTCGGAATTTATGGCGTAAATGTTTATGATCTTGATCTGCGTTCAAATACTTTTAACATGAGCCTTTATGTCTGGTTAAGATGGAAAGGAGATGCAGATCCTGTTAAATCTCTGGAGTTTCCAAATGTGGTGGAGAACTGGGGCTTGGTCAAAGCGGCCCTATATGATTCTGCAAAGATTTTGCCCGATGGGAGCAAATATCAGGTATTGGAGGTTAATGGACGATTCTTTCAGGCTTTTGATCTGAGCAGATACCCTCTTGATAAACAAGAGCTTGCACTTTATATCGAAAATAGTACCGATGTTGTCGATGACGTGGTTTATATTCCCGATAGTGTATCTACCGGATATAGCAGCTCTATTCTGATCCCGGGATGGAAAATAAAGGGGTTAGGGGTAAGCTCATATCTCCACGATTATGGTACTAATTTTGGTGAAGTTGGTGTGAGTGATGCTTCAAAATATTCGAGTCTTAAATTCTCGTTACAACTTGATCGTTATGTGAATTTTTTTCTCTGGAAAATGCTTTTGCCATTATTGATCGTCTTGATGACTAACTGGATCGCACTTCTAATGAATCCAACTTTCATCGAAGTGAGGACAGCAATGCCCGCGACTGCTCTGTTGACCACTGTTTTTCTGCATCAATCAGCTCTCGATGCAATTCCGGAGTGCCCCTCCCTGGTATTGATGGATCAAATCTATGTCGCGGCTTATGCTTTTATTGTGCTAACACTGCTACAGATAATTTATATCAATACAAAAATGGACAGGGAATCGCCCGAGAGCATAGCCCGGATGGTTCGGCTGGATAAAAAGAGCTTTACTGCACAGATCGTGGGATTTGTAATTTTGCTTGCATTGTTGGTCTGGTTGTAGAACAAATTTAATAGATATTAACCTTATTAACTAACTCTAAAAGAATGAAATTTTTTAAATCTTCCATCAGCACATTTCTTATTGTAGTGATATTGGCTTTTTATGGCGCTGAAGTATCGGGTCAGGAAAAAAAACCTATCGACCTGAAATTCGGTATGTTTTTAAAAAATATCTCACCCGATTTTAAGAATTCAAAGTTTCATGCCGAGTTCTACTGGTGGACAATCTTTGAGAATGATTCAACAGTTACCGGGCACTCCAATACTGATATCCTTAACATCGAATATGTGAATGGCATAGCCGTTTCAACAGGCGCTTTTAAAGGTGAAATAATCGACATGAAGGATCTTGGGAATCATAAATTCTACTATACAGGATTTCATCAGGGTGATTTCTATTTCTCGCCCGATTTTAAGATGTATCCATTCGATAAACAGCGGATGGATATTGTGATTGAGAATATTCTTCTGGAAAACAAATTGTTGAAGATTGTACCGGATTCAGTATCTTATATTAAATCGAAGCAGGAGAGGAAATTCTGGTGCTTGTCAAATGATATTCTGGCGAATAATAATCAAAGCAGTTCACATATTTATAAAACAGAGCTTGTTGAAGGAGAGGGGAAATACAACAGTGATTTTGGTTATGATCAGGCCCCTGCGGAGGAAATCTATGGTCGGTTGACCCTTTCAGTATTTATAGACAGGTCGCTGCTTCCTTATATCAGCAAGTTTATCATTCCCTTGATGATCATTTTATTGCTCGTCTATTTTGTGTTTTATCTCCCGGCGGAAAAGATCGATATTGCGGCAGCACTTACTGTCACTTCGTTATTAAGCGCAATAGCATTTCAATCATCTATAAACAATGACCTTCCCGAAATCGGTTACATCATTTATGTGAGTAAGATATTTTATACCTGTTACTTCCTCATTGCTATCTCGATGGCCCTTTCGCTGATGACATTTTATCTATACAATACACAAGATCAGCAGAAACTTCTCCTGTCAAAACGTATTATTTTGTGGGTCAGGTTTATTTTCCCCCTGGTATTTATTGTTGCATCAATACTTTTTGCTCTTTAAGATTTAGCCTGCTCATTAATACTTATGAAATATGATAAAGAGCTCTGATTAGATTCAGGGCTTTTTTTATTTCAGTATTTTCCCGGCTGGGGTTTTGGATAATTAAAAATTCAATAAGAATTATAATTTTACAATAACGAACTGGAACTGAATTAAAGTGGGGCTATTGAGCCATTGAACCTGATTTTCTTTATATTCATAATACCTTAATATCCTGACTTTGCTGATGGATTGGAGATACCCACAGAGATGGTTATAAGTTCTGACCTTGTAAGTGAAGTGCGACCCTTTTAATTTCGAAACCGGGGTGGTGTCGATACACGTGGCAGCTGTATTTAAATAGTTTATATGAAACAAATACGGTTCATTACATACCTAGGCGACCATGGCTGATAGAGGAGCGGTCTAGCGTTTTTCTTTGCAAACCCCAAATCCAAACATCTGGAATTTCCGCTCGAATATGGTCAATCGGTGAATCTTTAAAAGAGATCGTTTCCAATCACAATAAATTATGCCACAAATAAGATCGGATTGACTCTTGAATTCAAGCCTTATCATCCGTTGCAGCTGAATATCGACCAAGAGGGGAAGGTGAAGTATTTTGATATCTCCTTAATGATCAAAAATAAAATGCCACTATCCATCACCTGACGGATTAAAACACTAAAATACATCTGACGAATAGATTTGGTGCTTATTTGGTCCCGCAAGTGTGGGATGGTGTTTTGGTGGCGATTTTTTTATCCACATAAGTATATAATAATTAAGGCGAAATCTTTATTTTCTCATAAATAAAAACTGAGAAAAGTGATTATATCAGAGAAGAAATAAACAGAATATATCCGTTCTGATGTCGTGCACGTAAACGCTTTTTTTCGCTATATTTGACACCTCGAATTAGCCAGTTTTATTTCTTGATTACCCATTTTTCAATTTCTTTATGATCAAAAAGCTTAAAATACCCAGGTGGTCGTGGCTTGTTTTTTTTATTGGAATGACAACCTATGTTATCGTGTTGTTGATTACAAATAAAGCAGTCAAAGTTACCTCCACCGACGAATATTGTCAATCGTGTCATATTCATCCTGATGCAGATGCTTCATGGAAAAAATCTACTCATTTTTATAACCTAAGCGGGGTGAGGGTCCATTGTGTGGATTGCCACTTACCTCCCAAAGAGGATAATCGCTATTTACTCATAAAGGCAAAAGCAGGATTGAACGATCTTTATGGCTACTATTTCAAGGATAAGAAATCGTTTAACTGGGAAAATAAAAGGCTTCTGGAACATGCCGTAAAAATAGTGTATAACGAGTCATGCGTTAAATGTCACCAGAATCTGTTTTCCAAAGGGCTCTCTGCCGAAGGGGGAACGGCCCATCTTTACTATGAGAAAAATGCAGTAAAACTTGAATTACAATGCATTAATTGCCATCTTGATGTGGGTCATTATAATCCCAACTATAAACATGAAAAAATGAAGGGGGTACCGGTTTCCGGAGGAGCTTCGCAAAATAAATATACGGCACCAGCAAAAGTGACCACCTTTGAAAACTTCAAGGAATTCATTCCCAATAGTTCCGTCTCCTTTAATATGGTTGCGGTAAAAGGGGGAATGTTTAAAATGGGAAGCCCTGAAAAAGAGCCTTTCCGGAAAAGTGATGAGGGACCTATTCGACAGGTTACTGTTTCCCCATTTTTTATGGGAGAGGTTGAAGTTTCGTGGGACGAATTCTGGACCTTCTTTGCTTCGACTATGTCGGAGGGGCGCGTCGATCCAAAGATGGTTATGGCTCGTAATGCCAATTCTCCCGATGCGGTTACCGGACCTACACCTCCGTTCGGAATTCCTGAACAGGGATGGGGTAGTGGCAAACGCCCCGCGATAACCCTGACCCATTATGCGGCAACGATTTATTGTCAGTGGCTTTCAAAAGTGACAGGAAAAAATTACCGCCTGCCTACTGAGGCTGAATGGGAATATGCCTGTAGGGCAGGAAGTGAAACCCCATATTTCTTTCCGGGTGATCCAAAACGTTTATCTTCCGAAGGGTTCCGCAGTAAAATATTTGGGGCCGACACCTCCAATATAAGCAGATATGTGGTGTATGCACTTAACTCGACAGGTAAGACTCAAGAACCCGGGTTTGTGAAAGCAAATCCATTTGGTTTAAAAAATATGATGGGTAATGTTCTGGAATACTGTTCCGATTATTATGCCGATAACGCCTATTCCAAAACCAGCACCTCTGTCAAGGATCCGAAAGGACCCGAAACAGGAGAGGAACATGTCATCCGGGGCGGAAACTACGCCTATGATGCAAAAGACTTCCGCTCTGCTGCAAGGGGATCTACCCGGACTGCCGATTGGCTTAAGACCGATCCTCAACAACCTAAAAGTATCTGGTGGTACTCCGATATCAAGGGAGTCGGCTTCCGGGTGGTGTGCGACCCTGATCAGTCAGTGGTTATTAAGTAAATGAAAAAAATAGATTCTAATCCTTAAACAAAAAAACATGACTAAAAAGAATTCATTAAGCAGGAGAGACTTTTTTTCGACCTCCGCAGTCGTTGGTGTTGTGGGTACAATTGGAGCAGGAGCTGTATTAGCTTCATGTGCCTCCGGTTCGGAGAAGCTGGTCCCGTTGAAATCACTTGCAGGTGCCTACATCCCAAACCTTGTCGATAAGGCAGATGACGGAAGATTATTAAAAGCCGGTGTGATTGGTTGCGGTGGACGTGGATCAGGCGCTGTTCAAAACTTTTTGGACGCGGTTCCTACCAATGTTCAGATTGTGGCTCTTGGAGACCTGTTCCAGGACCGGATTGATGATTGCCGTAAAGGACTAAAAGAGAAGCACAATGTAGAGGTTCCTGATAACATGTGTTTTACGGGATTCGATAATTATAAAAATGTACTTGCTGCGGGTGTTGATCTTGTCATTATCGCCACTCCGCCTGCCTTCCGTCCTACCCATTTTGAAGCTGCCGTTGAAGCCGGTAAACATGTATTCATGGAGAAACCACTTTGTGTAGACCCCGTTGGAGCCCGCTCAATCTTTGCAAGTGCAAAAAAAGCTGAATCACAGGGACTTTGCGTAGTTACCGGTACACAACGCCGCCATCAGAGGAGCTATGTCGAAAGTTTTAAACAGATTCAAAGTGGTGTGATCGGTGAGATCGTATCGGGAAATGTTTACTGGAACCAGTCTATGTTATGGTACAGGGAGCGTAAAAAGGAGTGGAGTGATATGGAGTTCATGGTACGCGACTGGGTTAACTGGAAATGGCTTTCAGGGGACCATATCGTTGAGCAGCATGTTCATAATTTGGATGTCTTCAATTGGTTCGTTGGTAAAAAACCTGTTAAGGCTGTGGCTTTCGGAGCGAAACAACGCAGGCTTTCAGGCGACCAGTACGATATGTTCAGTGTTGACTTTGAATACGAGGGTGGTGTTCACCTGCATAGTATGTGCCGTCAGATTGACGGAACCGAGACCAACGTTTCCGAACGTATTCAGGGAACAAAAGGGGTCTGGGACAGCAGTTCCATGGATATCAAGGATCTTCAGGGGAAGGTGATCTGGAAATATGATTCTGAGAAGGAGAAAGCAGATTTTAAACAGACAAACCCGTATGTTTTGGAACATGTCGATTTTGTGAATCATATCCGTTCTAACACCCCGATTAATCAGGCTGAAGATACTGCCAATTCATGTCTTACTGCAATTATGGGTCGCGAATCGGCTTATTCAGGCGCAGCAGTTACCTGGGATGAGATCTCCAATTCTGCATTGAATACCCTCCCTTCAAAACTTGAAATCGGTCCGGTGGATATGAGCAGTTATGTCGTTCGCATTCCTGGAAAACCTAAAGAGGAGAAAAAAGGATAATCACACAAGATCATCTTAAAATAAATATCCCTGCTGCTGAAAAGTGGCGGGGATTGTTGTTGTCCTGGTACACAAGGAATAAAAATATTAAAAGTTTGTGTTATTTTAATTCCGGATAGATTGCTTCCGTCACCGTTAATCTGTGCTATAGGGGCAGGCTGTATAGGTTATATTGGCTATTTAAATAGGGCGATTCCTCACTGCGTTACCATTGACAGAATCGTGAAAATCTGCCAATGAGAGGAGATTGCTTCGTCACTCCTTCGTCGTTCCTACCAATAGCAGAATTCTATTGGCTATTAAAAAAGGAGATTCCTCACTGCGTTCGGAATGACATGTCCCCTTGATGTTGGTGTGGGAGACGGACGGGGCGGCCGCGCCGCCCC
>CANJNY010000045.1 GCA_947475715.1 Prolixibacteraceae bacterium | reverse complement strand
GTCTCTGCTACTTCGATATCGGATTTTAAGCTGTTGTGCGACCGTGACGGTGATGGAGATTTCTCAACCGGCACAATTGAAACCTACGATGCAGACCCAAGCTCCACATTGACCAGCGTAACCTTTAAGAATGTAGAGTGGGACGGCGACTCAAGCGGAACAGGACAGGATGTATTTGCCCTGCAGACACTTGGATCATCAACTCCACCACCTACTTGTCCTGTGTTAACAATTACAGCAACACCAAACGATACGGTTTGCGCATGCAGTAAAACAACGCTGCAAGCATTTAACAATCTTGGAGGTGGAGTCCTGGCACCAATCGATTCACTGTTGCTAAATGCAAACCCTTGGAGTTCAGGGAATGCAAAAATTGCCACGGTAGACAAATATGGTGTAGTAACCGGAGTAAAAGCAGGTGTAGTAACAATCACCTACAAATTAAGTGCAACTTCGGCTTGCCCTGATTCAACGACTATTACCCTAACAGTGGGAGCCAAACCGTCAGATTTCAGCGCAACAGTAACGCAGCCAACTTGCGCGGTAACGTCAGGAACTGTTTTACTAAAGGGATTACCTGCGGGACAATGGACATTGTCGACAGTATTGAATAGCGGATCGCCGGTATTTACTACTGGCAGTACCACTACAAGTACAATAACAGGTCTCGCTCCCGGCAACTATTCGTTTAGCGTACAAAATAGCACAGGATGCTCTTCATCCACCACTAAGATAATAATCAATCAGATACCATCACAACCTTCGGCACCCTCGGTAAGTGCCCAGAGCTTCTGTGCATCGGCAACAGTGGCCAATCTTCCGCAGAGCAGCAGCACCAGTGTTTCAAGTATTGCTCAGAGCAGCAGCTCCGGTAGCAGCAGCTCCAGTAGCAACAGCACTTATATCTGGTATGCAGCATCATCAGGGGGTTCACCACTCTCAGGTAATGTAACTCTTCAGTCGGGAACCTACTACGTGAGCAGGATTTCAGGGGGATGCGAAAGCCCAAGAACTGCATTAAACGTTACAATTAATCAGCTACCTAATGTTGTTGTTACGCCACCATCGGCGACAATTGAGGCAGGCAGCAGCGTAATACTCGTGGCTTCGGGAGCTTCAACCTACACCTGGAGTCCAATATCGGGATTAAGCTCTTCAACAAGTGCCTCAGTTATCGCAAAACCGTCGGCAACAACAACCTACCGGGTAACTGGGAAAGCTTCTACAGGTTGTACAAACACGGCATCGGTAACGGTAACCGTAAATCCGGTAGCCACTTGCAATGCGACAGTCTCAAAATTAAGCTCTAAAGTTACCGGAACATCGGCAGCATTAAGCTGGACTTCATCAAATGCTTCAAGCTATAAAGTGGAATACAAACTAAATACATCATCTATTTCCGCCGGTTGGATCGTTGCAACTACTTCATCAAAAAGTCTAACCCTGACTGGATTGGCGAAATCAACTAAATACAGCTGGAGAGTAACACCAATCTGCGGAAGTGGAATTGCAGGAAATGCAGTCTCAGGAACTGACTTTACAACGGGCAAAACAACTACTAAATCAATTGAAATTGATGGTGGCACGTTAACCGTGAATGAGGCTGAACCGGAGCTAAAAGTCTATCCAAATCCATTCCGGGAAAAGCTAAACTTTGATTTTACTGCAGGGAAGGATTCACATGCTCTGCTTGAAATCTATGATGTAAGAGGTAGAAAATTAGAAACTATTTACAATGAAAAAGTATATGCCAATCAAAAGTATACCTGGGAATATTTCCCAACGGTATCCACAACGGGTGTACTCTTCTATCGCCTAATACTCGACGATCAGGCAATGACCGGTAAAGTATTAAGTCAATACTAAAAAAGCTGGCAGCTTACGGCGGAGTTTGTTGTAAGCTGCCGGAAACGTTATCGAAAGACGCGTTTCCAGGATAAGTGACCTGGTAACTGTTCCGGATCCCGGACAGTTATCGGGTTATTATTTTTCCACAGGAGTTTTTCCGGCCATTGATGGTTCCACATCCAGATGGCATCCTATTATTTCGATTTATAAAGACAAAGAATACAAAAACAACGACTCATGAAAAGTATCCTAAATAAAATTGCATGGAACTTCGATTATTATTTTGTCTACCTAATGTACAATGAAAAAAAAGTTGAACGTTATCATGAATACATGCATAAAAAATGGAATTTACGTAAACAAAAAAGTAATATAACTTCAATATCGCCCATTGCCAATCCCGAACCGTCAATATTCAGTAAGGAGGTATACGATGCAAATTACACAAAAGTGTCATAATCAAAGGCAAATAGTGCTCTTCCACAAAATGAATTCATTGCAGACCATAAAGACCAAGCCAGGAAAAGCATCTTTTTTGTGAATGAATTTAAGAAGTTGAACCAATAATTGCCAGGGAGAATAATGTAAGTTCAATGTAAATTCCTGAGGTTTTGCAAATCTTCTGCAACATTGCTTTAGAACCAACGGTCTTTAGTTTGGCATTTAATCCGGGAAAAGTAGTGTAAATTCAAAAATAAGTATAATCAACAAGGGAAACCCTGAAAAGGTTACCCATTGACGTTCGAATTAGTATCCTAAAGTAAACTTTAACTACCGAATAAATAGATTACAAAATTGATTTTCAAAACCTTGATTTAAATCAAGAAAGGCTGTCTCCGGATATGAGTCAGCCTTTCTTAATTCTTATTTTAGATCCCGAAAGTCCTTATTGCTTAATGATCTTATTGACTGTACTTCCCTTGTCGGTAACAACCTCAACGATATAAACTCCCTTTGCCAGTCCGGAAAGATCCATGCTTAGATTATCCGCATTATCAAGACTATTCTGAACCATCGATCCGGTTAAAGTGAAGATTCGGACAACCTTGATTTTGACATTTGAGGATATATTCAAGGTATTTAACACCGGATTAGGATACAATGATATTTTCTCAGCTTCAGCGATATTATTTAATAAATTATCTTCCGAGATTGACGCGCTTTTAAGCGGTAACAAAGGTTTAATTGCAGCTGCCAGTGAAACGACAGTTCCTGTCGCTGAAGTATTCGTCCTACCCTTGACCGTGAAAGCATCAATGTAAATGACATCGGTCGTGTTAGCCCCCTTATTCTGTATTCTGAATCTGTAGGTATTATTAAATGAAGTTGAATTCAATGTAACGGTTGCAACATAAAATCCTTTATCAGTTACAAATTTGGTTCCCGAAGCAGTTGTCGCCGAAGTAAAAGTTGCAATTGTAGTAAAGCTGTTTCCGTTATTACTGTTGGAACTTAAGACAAACGTCTTATTAGCCTCCATACCTGTGGCGGTAAAGTAAAATTTAACCTCAACCTGGGTATTTCCTGACAACGCTAAGGTAGGAGTAGTCACACTGGTATTACTGGAGCGGATCATTATTGAGCCCAAACCCTCGTAAGCATAGGTTGCATTACTGGTCCAGACACAATTTGTCGTGCTCGATGGGATCCAACTTTCGAAATTAGTCTCAAAAAAAGTTCCCAAAACCGAAGTTTCTACGGATACTCCTCCGGTAGTAGAGACGGAGAGCGTATTGGATGATTTGGTATTTCCTGCAGCATCCTTTGCAACTACATAAATTGAATATGCAGTCCCTGCAGTTAAACCCGACACGGTATAGGTCCTTGCCGTTAAATTGGTCGTATTATTTTTGGTTCCATTTACAAACACATCATAACCGGTAACAGCTACGTTGTCGGTAGCCGCAGTCCAGCTAAGGGCAATAGATACCAGTGTTTTTGTACCTGCAGTGAGCACAGGAGCCGTTGGAGCGGTGGTATCGGCAACGGGAGCATAAACACCAACGGCATTCCATGCCTCGGTGGTTGCTGTTACTTCGGCGGACCCTACGCCGTACAGATCGGTTGCTGCCAGGATCGCTCCGGCCCTTGCTGCCGCATAATTGGACGAAGCAGTAAGATAAACAGTAAGATTACGATAGGCGATCTTAGCAGCTTTATCAATGCCGATTCCTGTTACTGCATAAGCATATCCCTTGTCGTTAGTCCCTGACTCTCCTGTGGTAAGTACATAAAACCATTTATTCTGAACACCTGAATTGTAATGAACACCACCATTATCCCCAGTGCCGGTATACCAGTTGGTACCTTTATAGGTATCGGGATCACCATATTGATTTGGATCTGCCATATTCCGGAAAGCACCACAAGCACCATTAATCCCAATATCACAGCTCATCATCCAGTCATTGGTTCCTTTGGCATAGTTTTCGATACATTCTCCGAAAACATCTGAAAAAGATTCGTTTAAGGCCCCTGATTCGTTGCTGTAAGTAAGATTGGCAGAATAAGTAGTAACACCATGGGTGATCTCATGACCGCAAATATCGAGGGAGACCAATGGACGGTAGCCCTGAGTAATATCACCATCGCCATAGGTCATTCGTGATCCATCCCAGAAGGCGTTGACGTATTTTGTAGAATAATGGACATACGATTTTATGATCCCCCCGGTATTATTAAATGAATTCCTGCCCAATTTGGTTGAATAAAACGACCAGGTCTGTTCCGCTCCCCAATGAGCCTGCACTGCAGTTGAGTCGACCCATGTATTTGCACTTGCAGAGGTAATGGAAGCAGCCGAAGTATAATTGGTTCCGTTCTTAAGCGTGTATGTCTGTACTCCTCCACCGCTCGAACTCTGACTAAGCGAATAAGTTGATCCGGTCAAGTCGGCAGTAAAACTTTGTGTTCCGTTAAAAAGCGTTGCCCCTGATGCAGAAGTATTGGTATTGTGAATTAAATGATTTGCTTTTACAAAAGCTCCTGTCTTTGCATCGATAAAGACTTCAGCCCTATAAAGGGGATCTGCCGCGAAAATATCATATTTCCAGGCAAGGGTTAATGCAAGACTGTCATCTGCCGCTCCACCTATAATAACCAGCTCTCCCTTGGGGGATTGATAGTCGGGATAACCGGCACTCACACTTTTGTCCCATGCGTATACCTTGGCACCAACATGAGAAATAGCATTCTGTAATCCCTGAACATCAGAAATGGCTGGCGTTACATCAAAATTTTTGATCCCTTTGAATTCACCCGAATAATTTTCAATAACACTATTGCGCGAGTGAGCCGTGTAAACAGCCCCTTCAACTTTTACCTTTTTAAAATATTGCTGAAATTTATCATGAACAAAGCCTAATTGGTCACTCTCTGAACGGTTAAGACGAAGTTCATCATCACTTTGCATCTCCAGGTTCTTTTTAAACGCAGAACCGGCATTGCTTCGTGAAGTTTTTGCTTCCTCTTTTTGAAAGCGCTGATATTCTTTGGATCTTTTCCCATTCTGTCCAAAAGAATTAGAAACAATACAAAGCATTAACAATGAGTAAAATACAGTTTTCATAGCTATTTTTTTAACACTTAAAAATAATATTTGTAAAAATACGTTAAATTTATTCCTTTAGAACTTATTCGGATTAATTATTTCAATTATTATCCTGCTATTACAAAGAGCAGGAAGCGTAATGGACTGAGAGCTATTAACAAGAGATGTTTTATCTATGTTTTCGATGACTACTTTACTGATTTTCAAACTCTCATCTTCCAGAATAACAGGAAAAAGGAGTTCCCCTTCAACGGATAAGTTAATCCTGAAATAAAGTTTGGTGGGTTCATTATTCGTCCAGCTACTAAGAGAAAGATAGTTTATAAGACATTGTTCCATACTATGGTAAGAGGTTTTATATCGGTCTGCCTTGTGAGCATCTTTATTACTTCCGGTTGAATCGACACTGTAAAAGGTATCTCCGTGTCTTTTATCCAAAAATCCGGAATCCCAAAATTCACCACCCCGTTGAAAGGCATCAATGTATTGGTCATCCTTAAAAATACGGTATAAATACTGTTTAAACATATTTCCATAGGCCTGCACCCACCAATAGGTACGACTGCCTTGATTAATGGAGTATCTTGAAGTTGAGGTCAGCCAGATATTGTGATTATTAAAAACAAATGAGGATTCGATCTTTGAGGATATTTTTTTCGCAGCCTCCAGTTGATCTTTATCTCCGGTCAGAAGATAACTTCGTAAAAGCATCCATGCTACTTCGATATTGTGCCCGACATTAATTTCACTTTCTACTGCTTTGCCTGCCAGATATCTCCAATTACAATCATAACTTTCAAGGATCCATCCCGAATCGTTATCTGTCATATTATAGGTTGTAACATCGAGAATCCGTTTAGTCTGATCGAGGTATTTTTTTTCCTTTGTAGCCTGATAGAGATATAACAAGTAGCCTGAGACCGGTGTCATCTGTGAAGCAAAATCCTTATTACTATCCAAAATGGTCCAGTCTCTGTTCATCGTATTATAATACCCGCCGGCAACCTTATCCCAGACCTTTTGCTCAAGCAGTTCATTGGACTTTTCAATATATCGCAGAACCGTTTTATCATGGGTAACGAAATAATACATAACAAGACCGGTTATTGCATATACCTGAACAAATGTGGTTTTTGTCGTCTGAACCGGATTTCCTTTTCCGTCAACCGAGTCAAACCATCCACCAAATTCTTTATCCCAGGCCTGATTGAGAAGCCATTTAACTGTGCTATCTGCGATAACAAGGTAATCTTCATTCCCGGAAAGGAGATAAGACACCGAATAGCTGAAGAGATGCCTGGAAATCATGCTCGGATATTTATTCTGATCCCCTGTTGGTTGCCATAATGAATCAAGCGTTGTATAAAAAGTGCCCGACTCCTTATCCTGAGCAAATTTTGTCCAGTTGGGAATTATATCATTAAGGGCCTGACTCTTCCAATAATCTCCGGATAATACCTTTGCACTTCTGTTCGTCTTTTCTTCGCAGCACGAGAACAAAACCCAAAGAGTAAGGGTCCAGCAGTAACCGTTTATCAATCTCATTCCGGTAGTTTCATTGGTTAATAAATTCCTTTTCCATATATTTCCAATACGTTTCATCCATTTTATTTCCCGTGAACAAAACAATTCCGGAGGCACTACCCTATAAGGATAATTTCGCTGCCAAACCAAGCTCCTTAGGGGTAAGGTAAGATAAGTGCACTCCTCTGGAATAAGGAACTTTCCCGGATTTATGAGCCACATCGCAAAGCTCGTTTACAGATTTTATTACCCTGTAATATCTGAAATTCAGTGACTCCTGATTTGTTGACTCTCTTTTTTATTGAACACAATTCACCTATGCTGACAATATAGAGCTTGCCATTTAATACTCCAATAGCAGAAGCCTCCGGAACGGCTTTCCGGTTTACCAATTGGAGTTAAAATCGCCCCTCTCCTGGGTAGCCGTAACCTGTAAGGGAGAGGGAAATCAGCGATTGGTCAGGTTCAATAAAGGTCTAAGCCGTCCCTTGGAAATAATTGGATTGCGCAAAGGTGAAATACAGAAACGGGTATACTATCGGTAAGAATACATTTTTCATCATTGGCCTGATGATCCGTTTTTAGTTAAGTACGAGCAGTCTATGATCGACCTTAAAAATCGGAAAGGAAAGCCTTTTGAATTTTAAGAATTGCCTCCGCAAACTTCTCCATATCCTCCTTTGTTCCGAGCATTGTATTCTGGAAAATCCAAACAGCCTCTTCATGGCATGCCTTTTCAGTTACCGGGCAATAAACCGTCGAATAATCAACATCTTCGGGAATTGCATAACACATAAAGTTTTTCTGCTGAAAGAGTGGTTGCTTATACAATGGCTCAGGATACCCCATGAAGCACGGAACCCCCTCCGCTGCAAGCATTTTCGAAAATTCCACTTTTGAAAGATTATTAAATTTTGATTTATCGTATCTGAAAATGTAGATGTGATAACAGTGGATCGTCTCTCCCACCCCTCTTGCCAAAGGTCTTATACCTTCAATCTTCCCGAGCAAAGAGTTAAGGTAAGTTCCGTTTTCGTGGCGGCGGGCAGTCTGATCTTTCAGATTTTTAAGCTGATTGGATAGCAGCACTGCCTGCATCTGGGTGATCCGGTAATTACATCCGGCATGGTGATGCTCATACCATTGTCCCCCTTTGACACGTCCAACATTACGAAGCGAATTCATCATATCATACAAAGCTTCGTCATTGGTAACAATTATTCCCCCTTCGCCGCTGGTGAGGTTTTTGGAAGACTGGAAACTAAAGCATCCCGCATCACCGATACTTCCGAGCATTTTTCCTTTGTATTCAGCACCATGGCCGTGAGCAGAATCTTCAATAACACGCAAATTATATTTCTTTGCAATCGCCATTATAGCATCCATATCGCAGGCCTGACCGGCAAAATGGACCGGAATAATAGCCTTAGTCCGTTTTGTAATCGCTTTTTCAATTTGTTCAGGGCTGATGTTATAGGTATCCGGATCAATATCGACAAATACCGGAACACAATTCGCCTCGATCACAATGGATGCAGTTGCAATGAAAGTGTACGGAGGAACGATAACCTCATCTCCCGGTTTCACACCACATGCGATTAAGGCCAGCCGTAATGCGACAGACCCATTGACACAAGTCATCGCATATTTGGTTCCGCAGAAAGAGGCAAACTCATGCTCAAAGGCCTCAACCTTGTCCCCGCAATCGGGATTTCCCCACTTTCCACTGCGGACGATTTCCGCAACAACATCAACATCGGTTTGGTCATAAACCGGCCACTCAAAATTCTTATCTATTGTCTTTGGCCCTCCGTTAATTGCCAGATTCTGTTTCATAATTAGTTGTTATTAAAGGTGATTATAACACAATTTAATCGATTCAAGCGATGAGGCAGCCATACACTCTGTCGGTTGGGTATTATTTTTAAGACAATTGGCAAAATAGGCAATCTCGTTGGTATAACCCTCCCCTGCATCACCAGCCGGGATTTCGCGAATACTTGTATTGTCGGCAATCCGGATAACATCCCCTCCGGATGAGCTGTAAAGTACACTTGCCTTTTCAAACTGAGCCATGTACCCCGCCTGAAAGGGGAAATGAGAATGAAAGGTGTTGCCACCCTCTATTTTAACCCGAACGGGCTTGTCGGAATAGCTCCACATCGCACTAACATAATCATTCTCACTTAGCATTCCGGGAAGGTAACTTGATTTAATCGACGAAGGTGATCCGAGAACATAACTGGCAAAATCAATATCATGAATATTGAGGTCGAAGAGTGCCCCTCCGGAGCTCTTTGTAACCTGTTTTTCGGTCCACTCTCCCCATCCAGGTACCCCTGAAATCCTTGTCATTGAAAGGAATTTGAGTTCTCCAAACTCGTTGGAATCGATAAAATGCTTAAGTTTCTGGTATGGGGGCATAAACCTCACAACATGAGCAATCATAAGTATCCTGTTATTCTTCTCTGCCAATTGAATAAGTTCTTCAGCCTGGTCAATGTCAAGGGTGAAAGGCTTCTCAAGCAAAACATGTTTATCATGCATCAGAGCCAGCTTTGCCATTTCATAATGAAGCTCAGTGTGGACACAAATATGAACGGCATCAAGATCCTCCTGATGAAGACAATCATGCAAGCTGGAATATTTCCGAATATTTTGCAACACCTCAGGATCAATGTTCCCTGTTGAAAAATTACCCCCAGGAGAAAAAAGATTTTTCGCTATTGATTCAGGATCTTTATCAACGATAGCGACTAACTCCAAATCTGCATTCTGAAGTATATTCAATGTATGGGTCATCCCCATAAACCCAAAACCTACTACGGCTACTCTTTTCATATAAAAAAATTATTTTAATGGCGTATCAAATATATGAATAATATATCCGGATTTATTCCGGATCATGACAAATCTCTCACACTCTGCCCCTCATTTTATGCCCCTTCATTGCAAAAAAGAGGACATAGAGATAAATTGGAATAACTATCCAATAGGCACTCTTAGGCGTTGTGACATCTGCTATCCGCCCATACAACAGGGGCATTACCGCTGCGCCTGAGATCGCCATAACCATCATGGAAGATCCTATTTTCGTAAAACGGCCTAACTCTGTAATTGCCAATGGCCAGATAGATGGCCACATCAACGAGTTGGCCAATCCCAGTAATCCGATAAACATCACGGAGAGGAAGCCTTGGGTAAGTATTGCCAATATGGTAAATATTAAACCCAGCACAGCAGATATGATCAGTGCCATTTTCTGAGTAAGATATTTCGGAATTGTAATAATCCCGATAACATACCCAACAAGCATTGCAAAAATTGTAAAGGAGGAGAAAAATTTTGCCGTGGCAATCGGAATATCCAGGAAGACTCCATAACTGATGATTGTATTCCCTGCGATCACCTCAACACCCGTATATAAAAAAATTGCAAAAACACCCAGTAATAAATGAGGAAACTGAAAAATATGTGTTTTATCAGCTCCTCCGTCATCAACCATCGCATTTTCCTCTTCGCCGTCGATATCAGGGAGATTAGAAAAATAGAGAAAAATTGCCAGAACCAATAATGAAATCATTATCAAGACATAGGGTAAAATCACCCGTGATGCAAGGACATCCAGTTCCACACCTTTTTGCATGGGACTCATTGTGGTTATCTTCTGAACGATTTCATCCGCACCATCGAGGGTAATAAATCCCAGAATTGCAGGGGCGATAACTCCGGCTACTCCGTTACAAATCCCCATAATGCTTATCCGACGGGCAGCACTCTCAATCGGACCGATAATGGTCACATAAGGATTTGACGCGGTCTGCAATAGCGCCATCCCAGCCCCCTGAATAAATAATCCGGTGAGGAATAATCCATAAGTTCTTGTCAAAGCTGCCGGCACAAAGATCACCGATCCTATCGCCATGATGACAAGCCCTGCAGCCATCCCTTTCTTGTAACCGGTATATTCCAGTAGCCACCCGGCCGGTACCGACATAAAGAAATAGGCGATATAAAATGAAAATGCAACCAGGTAAGATTGAAAATTATTTAATTCGCAGGCAATTTTCAGATAAGGGACCAAAATAGCGCTTAACCAGGTTATAAAACCAAAGACAAAAAACAAGGTTCCAATAATAATTATAGGATTTGAAACGTCCTTATATATTTTCTTTAATCTACTCATAGTAATCAACTTCTAAATTAAGATAAAAAAAATTCTAACAAAACAATTATACTTTAAAATATGAATCACGCTCGATGCGATGTAATTCAGGCCCAAAAATCTGCTCCTGAGTTGTGACACGTTCAGTTCGTTGCCCATTGGTTTTAAGCTGGGATTTTGCTGCTAAAGTTAAAAAATTACCGCTCAAGAGATTTTACACGATTGAGAATAGTTTCATCAACGTTTACAGGGAAAATATTGGGCATGCCATACCAGAAAAATGAATCTTTCCCTTCATAGGTACCCGCTTCGATGTGCATATGAGTAGGAAGATAACTCGAAACATCGTTGGTATAACCTGCAACAGAGATCAGTTTATCGGGCCAGAAATTTTTAACACCCAGGCCATACCCGGTTGTAGTTTCCCTCGAAAACCCCAGAAGTTTCCAGTTCCCAATATTGATCGTATTCACATACACCGGCATGAATTTAGGCATCGTCCCTTCGCGAATATATTTAGACATCAGGTCACACCATTTTACATTTTTCTCAGCATAGACATCACCTGTCTTGTCAATATTTTCAGCACGGTAAGTTGCAATAGCCTCCTTGGTCCATGGGGAAACTGCAAAATTAATTGTATCGAGGAAGCAGGTGATCGGTCCGGTAATCTTAGTCATCGGTCTAGCCAGCACTGCGATCACCTCATTGGAAAGTTTCTCACCCGTAATAAATTCACCGTTATCTCTGGGATTCACATCTCCGGCTGTCCCCTGCAGGAACAATGAATTGGAAGTTCCGGTCCGCTCTTCGACTAATTTGCGTGCCACTCCGGGATAATTGGCACTGATCGTGTAATTCAACGTGCCTGCCGTGCTAAATACCGGGTGGCAGGCGGCCATGAACAGGAAACTTTCACGATTCTGCCCCATATAATTTACCTTAATAACATCCACTGCATTGTCATAAATCTCGGGGTGATCTTTCAGGCTCCTGTTATAACCAATATCTGCAGCACCTCTGCCAAAAGACAATTCGGCAGGAACCATCGCCTTTAACGCATTATCAATTGCGTTAAGTATCCCGTTTTTCACTGTTGAATAGAGGAATACACTATCCGGTCGTTGATTTGCTTCCTGCCATGTCAGCCAATTCTGAGTGACCGGAGCAAAATGAGTATGCGTTGAATTGACAAAAACAGCTTCCGCCGGAATATGATGCTTAATAAATACCTCTTGTTTTAATAACCCGATAAAAGTGTCATTAAGACCACAAACATCAACATTGAGGATCACCACGGTTTTTTCATCGCCCTTGATAGCCATAGCCCTTGCAGTAAGATTCCCTTCGGTACGATGCTCGCCAAGGTAAAGTATATTATCCTTGCCAATTCCATATAACCTCCCATTAACAACTGCGATTTGCCTGATATCCTCTTTAATAGTCTCTCCATTTTTATAGGCAGCTTTTAACCACCGCGTCTCTGAACTTAGCGGTTCACACTGATAAATAACACCTTCTGAACAGAGTGCGTAAAGCTTTCGGTTATTTGCTGAAAGAGACACTATTTTATCGACCGTTTCAGATTTGGTCCAATCAATTGGGGATTTTTTTAATTCCGTTGACCACATTGTACCGTGTCCGTTGGCCGCGTATAATTTATTGTTTAAAACCGCCATTGCAACTACCGATGAATCAACTGTCCCAATTTTCATCCATCTCTGCCCACCCTTTGATTTGGTCCTAAACAGTTCACTCTTACTATTAATTCCATAAAGATCATTCATGAAACCGGCTATCGATTTTATATCGTCAGCAGTTCCAATTTTCTCCCGGTTCAGACTATTTCCGGATGGATTCATCGAGAATAATCCACCTTGATTCAAACCAAATAAGTGATCGTTGAACCCGAAAACCGAACTCACCTCCCCCACCAATCCCCTTGCAACCCAATTCAGTGTAAAGCGTCCCTCTTTGGGGGCTCCGTATCCACCCAGGTGAAGGGAGATCAACGATTGGTCGGGCTCAATTCCCTGCTGTGAAGTTCCGACCAGATAACCAGACTGTGAGAAGGTGAAAAATGGGATTAATGCCAAGAAGGTGAACAACAATTTTTTTATGGTCATATCCAAACGATTATAATTTTTCTTTTATTGAATGATTCAATCAAATTTTATTGATTTCGGCCGCATACTTTTGAATCTTCTGAATAGCCTTCACAATTTGCTCCATTTCATTTTTGGAACCCAGGAGCATATTCTGGAAGAACCATACGCTCTGCTCCGAGGTGAGTTTGTCATTCTGGGGGCATTGATTCCGCTCCAGCCAATGATTCATCGTTTTTTCGCCATAAATATTGAGGTAGTGTTTATTCTTAGCCAGCCCGGTCACATAAGCTCCTTTATTCATCATTCCATATCCTTCAGAACATGGGATACCCTCCTTTGTAAGGGCATTGAGAAATTTTTCACGGCTCAGCCCTGCAAAATGATTTTTGTCGTAACGGAACATATATAAATGATAAGCACTTCTGGTAGTCCCTTCATAAAGCTTCGCAGTTGTAATTCCTGGAATCTGGTTCATCATTTTTGTAAGGTAATTTGCATTTTCTGTTCGGATATTTGTTTGTTCAACAACCCGGGTCATCTGAGCCTGCAATAAATTACCCTGAAATTCCGATAACCTGACATTGGTGCCCCGGGTTCCAATGGAGCCGGAGTTATAACTGATATCCCGCCCCCCCTGTCCCTGGTTATGGAAACTATAACAAGCCTGGGCAAATTTTTCGTCATTAGTCAGAATTGCACCCCCTTCGCCTGAATTAAGGTTTTTACTCGCCTGAAAACTGAAGGCGCCGGCCAGACCGAGTGTTCCAACCATTTTGCCACGCCACTCTGCAAGATGGGCCTGACATGCATCTTCGATCACCGGAATCTTCGTCTTTTGGGAAATTTCAATAATTTTATCCAGATCAGCCGGTGATCCGCCAATATGTACCGGCATAATGATTTTTGTTTGCTTTGTGATTGCAGCTTCGATCTTATTGGCATCGATCTGAAATGTCTCTATATCGGTGTCCACAAAAACCGGCAATGCATAGTTCAGTGCAATAACATTATAGGTAGCTATAAAAGTATAAACCGGTATGATAACCTCATCACCCGGGCCGATATCAAGAGCTCCAAGCACTGTATATAAAGCATTTGTACCGCTTGAAGTTGCAAGGCAATGTTTTGCACCGGTAAGCTTCTTATATTCCTGCTCAAATGAATCGACCTTATTACTCCCCAGCCGACACCATTTTTTACTTTCTAAAACTTCATTTAATGCCTTTTCCTCATTTTGATTGATAACCGGCCAAGCAGGAAATATTTCTGAATGGGTCATCGGTCCGCCAAGAATAGCCGGTTTTAACTGATCACCACCGGAAGCAAACGAGATAGTTGGATACCCCAGAGCCACACCTGCACCTGCGATGGAAGCAGCACTGACAAATGACCTGCGATTAAATTTATTATCCATTGTCAAATGAGATTAGTTATAAATTGTCCAGTTTTGATCTCAAAAATACCAAATTTAATTTAAGATAGAAATACAAGATATAACTTGCTTAACCCCGGATGTTACAAAAACTTCCATTGGAAAGAAATTCAATTCAACAGACCATTTTAGGAATGAAAAATGAGTTAATTTTGCATCCTAAGAGAAGAACAGAAACATTGCCAAATTGAAAAGAATTGGATATATCCTGTTAATTACAATTTTATTTCTCCAGGCAGGAGGAATATTGATTATCTACAAAGTGGATCAGTTCTTTGTACGCAATGAAATTTCTGCAATTTTAAATTCCGAAAATTCACAATATCAGAAACTTACACTCTCAATTGCAGAATATCAGAAAGCAAAAATAAACAGTTATGAAATTTCATATAAAGAAAAATTATATGATGTCAAAAAAGTAATCATTGCAGGTGATATAGCCGAACTACAGATCATTCACGACAACCTTGAAGAGAAGATTCTGGAGAAAATCAAGGATTTTATAACCCAATCCAATCTGCCCATTAAAAAACTCCCCGATCATTTGCAGCAATTTCTGACTTTGAAATTTTTACCTCATGAGAATAAGATCAATATTTTGATTCCAACCTTAACAACAGGCGGTTTCCTCTCGCTAAATCAGAAAATTATCTCTGCAGATACAGAGATTCACACGCCTCCTCCCGAATTAAGTATTAAGCACAGAATAGTGGCGTAATTATTTATTGCTTCAGGCAACCTCCCCCACAACCCCTCCAAAGGAAGGGGGTAAGAGGCAATTCTTATACTTAGCATCTATTCGCGATTTTGCCTGGTATGCTACGCAAAGTGATCGGACGTTATGACGCTCGAGAAAATAAAACCTAAAATACGACTTTGCCTAATAGTCTTACTTTCAAAGTTTTCATGGTATTTATAGTTGAAAACAGCTTCCCAATTTCCGGAAAACTGCGGGTTCAGGATCGTGCTATCCTTTTACAAGGTAATTCACAAGTTATAAAATATGAACAGCATAGCAATTCTAAAAAAATGAAACCTTATCTATTTTTAATTCTATTTGAATTAATTGGGATAGTTCAATCCACTGCCCAAACCATTGAAAGGGGTGATACCATACCGGTTCGGCTGATTAATTTAAATGAAATCACTTTTTCGGCCAATAAAATAGCTGAATCAAAAAGAGATGTTGCCCAACAAGTTCAGATAATTGACGGTGTTGAGATTTCCAATTTTCAGGCGCAATCGACTGCCGATCTGCTTTCAAATACAGGAAACGTGGCGGTTCAGAAAAGCCAGCTTGGAGGTGGTGACATCAACATTCGCGGATTCAGTGCCAACCAGAATGTGCTGGTCATCGACGGTGTCAGGATGAACAATCTTATTTATCGGGCAGGGCATCTTCAGGACATAATTAAAACTGATATTAATTCCCTTGACCGCGTAGAGATTCTTTTCGGCCCCTCATCGACAATATACGGCAGTGATGCCCTGGGCGGAGTAATCCATCTGTATACCAAAGACCCAATGCTTGCACGAAATGGTAACGATCGCAACTTAAAGATAAATGCAATGAGTCGGGTGGGTAGTGCAGATAATGAAAGGACTGCGCACATTGATTTAAATTATGGCACAAAAAAATTTGGGATACTTACAGCATTCACATGGTCAAAATTTGGAGACCTGATGGGGGGGAAAAGTCAGAATCCATTTTATGGAAATAGTTACGGAGAGCGCCCTTTGTTTGTAAAAAGGTTTGGCAATAAGGATTCCCTGGTCAAAAACGACAATCCGTTTCTTCAGAGAGCTTCAGGATATACCCAATCAGATTTTTTGCAGAAATTTCTTTTTCAGCAAAATAAATATTTGGCACACAGTGTCAATATTCAATACTCAACCTCTGGTAATGTACCGCGTTACGATCGGCTAACCGATCTGTCAGGCGGTAAATTAAAAAGTGCAGAATGGTATTATGGGCCACAAACACGCTTCCTTACAGCTTACAATATGAATCGAAATAACCCGGCGGCTAAATTCCGGAACATCCATATTGGCCTGAATTACCAGGCCATAGAAGAGAGCCGTCACAATAGAAATTTCGGGAGTAATATACTGAAAAACAGAATTGAGAATGTAGGGGTTATTGGTGCTAATTTAGATTTGCAAAGAAATATAAAAGCACATAATATTCGCTTTGGAGCCGACATGCAATTCAACTTCCTTAAATCATCGGCACATACTGAAGATATTATATCTGAAATATTTGGGAAATTAGACACCCGCTTCCCTGACGGAGTTAACCGGATGAACAACGTTGCTGCCTACATCTCTCACACCTGGAAAATAAATGAAAAACTTACGCTCAACGATGGACTACGTGCCGGTTATTCAGTGTTGCATTCGACCCTGGTGGATCTGCCAACACAGTTCAATCTTCCTTTTACAACAATCGACCAAAAAACACCCTTATGGTCGGGAAATATTGGACTGATTCATTCACCATCGGATGATTTAAAACTTTCGGCATTGATTTCAACCGGTTTTCGCATACCGAATGTGGACGACCTAAGCAAAATATTTGCACCAGCTCCCGGAACAGTGATCGTACCCAATATCAATCTAAAGCCGGAGCGGACGATCAATTATGAAATAGGTATCGCCAAGGTTTATAATGTGCAAACAAAATGGGAGAATTCTATCTATTTTACTCAATTCATGGATGCTATTGTAACCGGAAATGATCGGTACAACGGGAATGATTCTTTAGTCTATGATGGATTCATGTGTAAAGTAGTATCCAATCAGAATAAAGGTAGAGCATATATCTATGGGTTTTCATCCAATTTGACCTCATTACTGAGCGAAAAATTCAGGTTTTCATTCGCTTTGAACTATGCACACGGAAGGTTAATGACTGCCACAGGTGAAACACCCCTGAATCATATCAATCCCTTAATGGCCCGTTTTCAGCTTAGCTACATGAATAAAAGATTTGAATCAGACTTCTTTATCAACTATAATGGATGGAAAAGAATGGCAGATTACTGTGTAGATCCGGGAGGGGAGGACAATCAGGCATATGCAACCACAATGGGTATGCCAGCCTGGTATACCATCAATCTACGTGGCTCATATAAACTGAATAATTCGATAACTTTTCAGACCGGAATGGAGAATATTTTAGATACACAATACCGCACCTTTGGCAGTGGGATCAATGCCCCAGGCCGAAATATATATCTTACCATAAAAGGAAATTTCTAAAATATCTTAACCCTATACGAATTATTTTGCAGGTAACAAATCGCATAATCAACCTATTATTAATAAAAATATTTTGCTGTCTTATCATTTATATTTAAGTTTGAAAAGTTCTCTTAAGGTTTAAAAGGATTTATGCAAACTACTCTATCAATTTTAGATTGTTTGTCGGTGAAAAGAGGCGCACTATTTATCAAAATACGATTTTTGACAAATAGATAATTTTAGAATTTTTCAGTTATCGAATATTGGATTTATGAAACGAATATATTTAGTTTTATTAATATTGGTATGTGCAACGAGATTGATTTCTCAACCCTGGGTGAAGAATTTACCTCAAGGGATACCAAAGGAACAGTTAAATCTCTCCCACTTTAAAAATGCGTTCAATCAATACTGGGCCCCATACCATGTAGATAAAGGCTCCTATTTAGTAAACGGAGTAAAAACCAAAGCTGCAGGATGGAAGCAATTTAAACGGTGGGAGTATTATATGGAAAACCAGATTACCCCAAACACCGGAGAATTTCCAAAACAATCGGCGCAGGAGGTGTACCGAAATTATTTAAAGAAAAATCCGCAAAAAAAAGCTGCCACACTCACAAATCCATCCAGCTGGATATCTCTGGGGCCCAATAGTTCCACTGGTGGCTATGCCGGTGTTGGTCGGGTAAACTGCATTGCCTTTCATCCAACGGATAATAATACCTATTGGGTTGGGGCTGCTGCCGGAGGATTATGGGTAACCACAAATAACGGATCGAGCTGGAATTGTCTGACAGACAATAATGGCGTACTTGCGGTTAGCGATATTATTATCCCTTCCGATTATGCGACATCGAATACAATTTATATAGCTACCGGGGACCGTGATCACTGGGATAATAACAGTATTGGGGTACTCAAGTCCACCGATGGCGGAGTAACCTGGAATACTACCGGACTTACTTATCCAATATCAAACTTTGCATTAATAACCAGGCTCCTGGTAGATCCAACCAATAATCAGACAATTATTGCAGCTACTTCTTACGGAATTTTTAAAACTACAGATGGAGGAGCGACATGGAATACGCAATTATCCACCGGTGATTTTATAGATTTGGAATATAAACCCGGTGATTTCAACACCCTTTATGCATCGACTACATCGGGCGGTATCTATGTTTCCAGC
This sequence comes from Prolixibacteraceae bacterium, assembly GCA_947475715.1. GTDB lineage: Bacteria > Bacteroidota > Bacteroidia > Bacteroidales > Prolixibacteraceae > JAAFHB01. The sequence goes on along the minus strand of CANJNY010000045.1, from coordinate 13,947 downwards.
AACGGAGGAACCTCGTGGACACAAAGTTTTAGTAATGCGAATGCTTATCGGATCAGTCTGGCCGTTTCGGCCAATCAACCGACAACTGTTTATGCCATTGCCGGAAATTCAAACAGTGGCCTTTATGGAATTTACAAATCCACCAATAGTGGCACCTCTTTTACTCAGGTTGCCGGAAGCACAAAAAATCTTTTAGGCTGGGCTTCTGCCGGTACTGACACTGGCGGGCAAAGCTGGTATGATCTGAGTATTTCAGTTTCCCCATCCAATGCAAACACCTTGCTGGTAGGCGGGGTAAATACCTGGCGTTCATTAGATGGAGGATCAACATGGGCTATCGTTAATCATTGGTGGGGCGATGGCGTTCCTGCAGTTCACGCAGACAAACACATGTTATTATACCGCAACGACGGAACACTATTCGAGTGTAATGATGGCGGCGTTTATAGTTCTTCCAATGACGGTACTGCCTGGACAGACAAAACCAATAGTATAATCATCAGTCAAATGTATAAACTGGGAGTTTCCCAGACCGTATCCGATGAAACAATCACCGGGTTACAGGACAATGGAACCAAATTATTATCAGCAGGTTCCTGGAGAGATGTAAAGGGTGGTGACGGAATGGAATGTTTAATTGACTATACAGATGTAAACATTCAGTATGGAACCTACGTCGCCGGACAGATTGACCGGACAACGGATCATTGGAATACTGCAACCGATATTACTGCAAACATCCCCGGAGGCTTAGGAGCTACCGGCTCATGGGTTACACCATTTCTGATTCATCCGGCTAACCCCCAGACATTATATGTTGGGTATTCCGATATCTGGAAGACAACAGACAGAGGTAATTCATGGACTAAGATATCCTCCATGAATACATCAAATAAAATAAGATCTATGGCAATATCGGCGGCAAATCCACTGGTATTATATGTTGCCGATCCATCCATTATATGGAAGACTACTGACGACGGGACATCCTGGGTGAACATTACCGGCACATTACCTGTTAGTCAGGGAAACATAACCGGTATCGCAGTAAGGGATGATGATGCGAACACGATCTGGGTTACACTGAGCGGCTATAATGCATCGAAAGTTTTTCAATCTGTTGATGGAGGAGCTACCTGGATTGATATCTCAGCAGGACTCCCATCAATTCCTGCCTATACCATTGTTCAAAATAAACAGTCCAGTGCAGAGGTTCAACTTTATGTTGGCACAGAAGTAGGAATTTATTTCAAAAAAGGGTCTGATAACTGGATTGCTTATAATACAGGTCTCCCAAATGTTTCAATTGGGGAACTGGAATTTTATTATGCGCCCAATCCAATTGAAAGTAAATTAAGAACGGCAACTTTTGGCCGGGGACTTTGGGAATCGCCCGTTTACTATTCCTCGTTGCCAATGACCTACGTTTCAAGTACTGCAACTCAGCCCAATTTAGCCAATGTGGTTCAAAATTCAACAAATCAGGCAATTATTGGAATCCAGGTTGTAACAGCCGGAAATCTATCTCCGTTAAATGCAACTTCATTTACCTTCAACACTACCGGGTCCACAAATCCGACGGTGGATATTACAAATGCTAAGCTTTACTATTCCGGGACTGCAAACGCACTCTCCACAACCACCCCTTTTGGGGCGGCTGCTATTGCTCCAAATGGGACATTTACAATTACCGGAAGTCAATCATTGAGTACCGGGGTAAATTATTTCCGGCTCACTTATGATGTCCCCTCAACCTCGGTTTTAGGAGATATTTTAGATGCACAATGCACCTCACTGAATGTTGGAGCGGATACGATACCAACTATTACAAATCCATCAGGTAGCAGGATGATCGGTGCTGCTAATTATTGCACTGCCGGATCAACGGCAACGGCCTATGAATACATTTCCAATTTTGCACTCGGCTCAATTAATCAGCCCTCCGGTCGAGGGGTTAACAGTTATGAAGATTATACTTCGCAAAGCACTGTGATGCAGATTGGCCAGAGTTATACTGCGACAGTTGCAGTTACGACCCCATATACTACAGATCAGATTTTAATTTGGATCGACTGGAATAAAAATGGCGATTTCTCTGATCCAGGCGAGAATGTGTATGTATCAAGCGGCACTTTCTCATCACCACATACCACAGCTGCTTTCACACCTCCGATTGGAACACCAGCCGGCCCTACACGTATGAGAATCAGATTACACGATGCAGGCACCACCGGTTCGAATGCAACATCGTGCGGAAGTTCCAGCTATGGTGAGGTCGAAGACTATACCATCCTAGTCACAGAACCTTGTTCTCCCCCGGTGGCCCCAACGGGTAATACTCCACAAACATTCTGTGCCGCCTCCGCTCCTACTGTGGCAGCCTTAACTGCAAGTGGCACTGCAGTTAAATGGTATTCGGCAGCAACAGGAGGTACAGCATTAGTCTTGAACACTGCACTGGTAAATGGAACACATTACTTTGCCTCTCAAACCGTTAATTCGTGCGAAAGCACTTCAAGGCTTGATGTAACAGTTTCAATAAGTACGACATCAGCACCAACCGGGAGTGCAGCACAAACTTTCTGCGCCTCAAATTCTCCAACTGTTTCTAATTTAGTTGCCAGTGGCACAGCGATCCAATGGTATGCCGCCTCAACGGGTAGTACACCATTGGCAAATACTACCGCACTTGCAAACGGAATACACTATTATGCTTCTCAAACCCTGAATAGTTGTGAAAGTGTAGCCCGGTTAAATGTCACAGCAACGGTTAGCGCTAACCCTACAACTCCCGCAATTGGAACGATTACTCAGCCTACATGCACATTGGCTACCGGAAGCGTGATATTAAATTCATTGCCCGCAAGTGGAACATGGACATTAACCAGAACACCGGATAACGTAACCAAAACCGGAACCGGCACAAGTTCAACAATTAGCGCACTTATCACCGGAACCTATACATTCACGGTAGTCAATAGTTCAGGATGCACATCCTCAGCCTCAGCCAGTATTATCATTACCGGACAACCGGCTGCTCCGGCTGCTCCCACAGGAACCGCTGCTCAATCATTCTGCTCCGGAGCATCACCGACCGTAGCAAGCCTGATCGCCACTGGAACTGCACTAAAATGGTATGCTGCAACAACGGGGGGAACAGCATTGGCCACAACCACAGCACTGGTTAATGGATCTCATTATTATGCCAGCCAAACGGTTAGTTCCTGCGAAAGCTCTGTTAGACTTGATGTTACGGTTTCGCTTACTGCAAGTCCTGCTGCTCCCACCGGAACATTAACACAAACATTCTGTTCCGGAAGTTCAGGAACTGTTGCAAACTTAGTAGCAACAGGAACAGCAATCAAATGGTATGCAGCGGCTACCGGTGGAACAGCATTATCAGGCACCACTGCTTTAGTAAACGGCACACATTATTACGCATCACAAACGGTGAATACATGTGAAAGTTCAGCAAGGCTAAATATTACCGCTACTGTTTCGACAGCCCCAACGGCCCCAACTGTTGGAACAATCACGCAACCAACCTGTGCACTAGCTACCGGAAGTGTCATATTAAATGGGTTGCCTTCAACTGGAACCTGGACCTTAACGGTATCTCCCGGTGCAACAACGACTACAGGGACTGGTGCAAGTAAAACGATTACTGGTCTTGCCTCCGGAACCTACACCTATTCAGTAACAAATGCCGGTGGATGTAAATCTGCTGCTTCAGCAAACATTGTGATTAACCCCCAACCGACGGCACCTTCAGCACCGACAGGCACTGCAGCTCAGTCGTTCTGTACCGGTGCGACTGTCGCGAGTTTAGCCGCCACCGGAACATCAATAAAATGGTATGCCGCAGCTACAGGGGGAACCGCTTTGACCACCACAACAACTCTGGTTAACGGAACTCACTATTATGCATCGCAAACTGTAACAACATGCGAAAGCGCCACCCGATTAAATGTCACAGCTACAGTCAATGCCTTACCTGCTGCCCCGGCAGCAATCGGCGGAACAAAGTCTGCATGTATAGGAAAAACAACAACTTTAACGGATGCTACTGCCGCAGGTGTATGGAGTAGTTCAAACACTGCCATTGCAACAATCAGCACAACCGGAATTGTAACCGGGGTTGCGGCAGGAACAGCGACAATAAGCTATACAATACAAAATATCAGTGGTTGCACCAGAAGCGTAACAACCGCAGTTACGATTAATGCACTGGCAGCTCAACCGGGCAATTTCACTGCATCTACCGCTGCAGTTACGCCTGGGACAACGAGTTATACCTATACTGTGCCATTGGTTAGTGGGGTAACTTATACCTGGAGTTTCTCGGGGACAGGAGCCACAATAACAGGAACGACAAACTCGGTAAGAGTTGTCTACTCAACCACTGCCACCTTAGGAACGTTAAGCGTTACTGCAAGAAATGCATCAGGATGCACAAGTATCGCACGAACACTTGCTATAACAGGATTGAAATCGGCTATTATTCCTTTTAATACGATACAGGCAAATGCCGAAGCACCCGTCGTACAGGATATCACTCCGTTAAAAAATGAATTAAAAGTATATCCCAATCCTGCCGCCGGTCAGGTTAGATTCGAATTCCAGCTTAGGGAAGATGCCAACGCCAAACTGGATATCTACACCATGAATGGAAAGCATATTAACCGGATTTTTGATGGTGATTTGAAGGCTGGTATTAGCCAAACTGTCTTATTTGATCAGTCTCTACCATCAGGTATTTACCCATCTGTTCTAACCTGGAAGGGGGAAATAATTACGATTAAATTAATTATCCGGCAATAGATTTTTTAATTAAATTTGAATTTCGTTTTTTGAGTTAGAAAGCCACCTATATACCTTGTAAAGAAGTTTGAATTCTATTTTGAGAGAAACTTATCCTAATCCATACCACTTCTATGATTACACCAGGGAAGTGGTAAATAACAAAATATGTCTCTTATCCTGATAAATCATCCGTAAAAAAGGGTGTCATTACAAGCTATTTTCAAAAATGAAATATTTATTTTTCGCTCTGATCTTGCTCTTTTTCGCATCAGATTTGGTTTCCCAACCATGGATAAAAAACTTGCCACAGGGTAAACCAAAGGGAGAATTAACATTCTCTCATTATAAAGATGCGTTTATTCAATATTGGGCACCATATAATGTAGTAAATGGATACTATTTCAACAATGGCGTAAAAACCAAAGCTGCAGGCTGGAAACACTTTAAACGGTGGGAATATTATATTGAGAACCAGATAGATCCTATTACTACGGAATTTCCAAAACAATCGGCAAAAGAGGTATTCCGGGATTACCAAAAGGCGCATCCCACCCTAAAAGCCGCAGCTCTGACAAACACCTCAAGCTGGACTTCACTGGGTCCCACAAGTTCAGACGGTGGATACGCCGGTATTGGTCGGATCAGCTGCATCGCATTTCATCCCTCTGACAATAATACCTGGTGGATTGGAGCAGCCGCAGGTGGCTTATGGAAAACAACCGATAACGGTGTAACCTGGACTTGCCTGACCGATAATAATGGAGTACTGGCTGTCAGCGATATTATTATCTCCTCAGATTATGCAACCTCAAATACAATTTATATTGCCACTGGGGATAAAGATGCCGGGGATAACCGAAGTATTGGGGTACTAAAATCGACCGATGGCGGCACGACATGGAATACCACCGGAATTACCTATACCCTTGCAAGTAATTCCATGGTGTCAAAACTGCTGGTCGACCCTTCAAATAACCAGACAATCCTTGCGGCAACCTCTAATGGCGTTTACAAAACTACCGACGGGGGCAGCACCTGGAGCACAAGATTATCTACCGTTAATTTTATGGATCTGGAATATAAGCCCGGCGATTTTACTACTTTATACGGTTCAACAACCAGCGGAACGATTTATTTATCTACGGATGGCGGGGCCTCATGGACACAAAGCTTTACAAATTCGAGCGCCCACCGTATCGATCTGGCAGTTTCACCTAATAATCCGATTTTGGTATATGCAATTGCCGCGAATTCTGTAGATGGGCTCTATGGCATTTATAAATCAACAGATAGCGGGGCAACCTATAGTCAGGTTTTTGCCGGAACACCCAAAAATCTTTTAGGATGGAACGCCAATGGAGGGGATTCTGGCGGACAAGGGTGGTATGACTTAAGTATTGATGTATCTCCTTCTAATGCCACCACCTTGCTAATCGGAGGGGTAAACACCTGGCGTTCAACAAATGGAGGCACCAGCTGGAGTATTGTAAATCATTGGTCCGGAAGTACAGTACAGGAGGTTCATGCAGATAAACATATGCTTAGATACCGAGGCGATGGTAATTTATTTGAATGTAATGACGGAGGTGTTTATATTTCAGCCAATAACGGCACACTTTGGAGTAATAAAACCAACGGAATAGTAATAAGCCAGATGTATAAGTTAGGGGTTTCACAAACAACACCAAATGAAACCATTACAGGTCTGCAGGATAATGGAACAAAATTATTGTCCGCAGGAGCCTGGAGTGATGTAAAAGGTGGCGATGGGATGGAATGTCTAATCGATTATACCGACGCCAATATTCAATATGGCACTTATGTTAACGGACAACTTGACAGAACAAAAGACCATTGGATCACAGCAACAGATATTTCTGCGAATATCCCTGGAGGCTTAAAAGAAACGGGAGCCTGGGTATCCCCGTATATTATTGACCCGTTAAATCCAAAGATTCTCTATCTGGGATATTCTGATATTTATAAAACAACAGACCAGGGTGATGCATGGACCAAAATTTCGACCATGAATACATCGAGTAAAATACGTTCTATGGCGATTGCACCTTCAAATCCTCAGGTACTTTATGTCGCAGATCCAACAAGAATCTGGAAAACCACGGATGGCGGTTCCTCATGGATTAATATAACCGGAACCATACCATCAAATATCACCAACATTGCAGTAAAAAATGACGACGAAAATACACTATGGGTTACTGTGAGCGGTTATACCTCCTCAAAAGTCTTTCAATCAATCAGTGGAGGAACTACATGGACCAATATTTCAACCGGATTGCCTTCAATACCAACTTATACAATTGTTCAAAATAAACAGGTTAACGCTGAAGTGCAATTATATGTGGGTACAGAACTGGGAGTTTACTTTAAAAAAGGAACAGATAATTGGATTGCATACAATACGGGGCTACCTAATGTTTCTGTTGGGGAACTTGAATTTTATTATGCACTGAATCCTTCGGATAGTAAATTAAGAGTAGCCACTTATGGCCGGGGACTATGGGAAACACCGGTTTATTATACCCCCGTGAACATGACTTATGCCTCAAGCACCACGACTCAAAATAAGACAGCTAATATTTTTCCAAATCAGACAAATCAGGAAATAATAGGAATTCAAGTCGTTACAGATGGCACCCTGAACCCCCTAAGCGCTACTTCATTTACGTTTAATACCTCCGGTTCAACAGCTGTTGCAACCGACCTTTCAAATGCCAAACTCTTTTATACCGGACATAATAACTCCTTTGGCACGTCTACTCAATTTGGCTCCACATCGGTTTCGCCCAACGGTACATTTACAATTACGGGAACTGCTACCTTAAATGCAGGCACCAATTTTTTCTGGCTCACCTACGACACCCCGTCAGGAAGTGTGATTGGAAATCACCTGGATGCCCAATGCACCTCCTTAACCGTCGGAACCGCACGAATTCCAACGGTTACATCACCGGCAGGGTACAGAACTATAACATATTGTTCTGCAGGATCTTCGATGATTGGATCGAATTATATTTCACGTGTTATACTTGGATCAATTGACCAGACATCTGTCGCAGGAACAAATGGATACTCCGATTACTCGGCAAAGCAAACGACAATGACCACCGGGACAGGTTATTCCGTTTCAGTTGCCTTTACTCCGAGTTATTCGAATGATCAGGTACTAATCTGGTGCGACTGGAATAATAATGGAGAATTCACCGATGCAGGGGAAAATGTATTAGTATCAGTACCAAACTCTGGCAACCCGGTTACAGCCACTATTACTCCCCCGGCGGGAACTCCCACAGAAACCATACGGATGAGAATACGATTACATCTTTATAATAATGGCCCCAATACGACCCCTTGCGGCAATTCAAGCTATGGCGAGGTGGAGGATTACACGCTGAATATTATTTGTTCACCGCCATCTGCCCCAACAGGAACTGCTTCTCAAACCTTCTGCTTCGGCTTATCTCCGACGGTAGCCAGCTTGACAGCTACCGGTTCTGCAATTCAATGGTATTCTGCTTCCTCCGGAGGAACTGCCCTCTCTTCTTCAACTCCCCTGATTACCGGAACCCACTATTATGCAAGTCAGACTGTAGGTAATTGTGAGAGCACGTCGCGGTTTGATGTTACTGCAACCGTAAACACAACCGCAGCTCCAACCGGAACAGCAGCCCAAACATTTTGCGCATCTGCCTTGCCAACTGTAGCCAGTTTAGCCGCGACAGGTACTGCCTTAAAATGGTATGACGCTTCAACGGCAGGAAACCTGATCTCTTCATCAGCTGCCCTGGTCAACGGCAGCCATTATTATGCGAGTCAGACACTAAACTCCTGTGAAAGTCCACAAAGATTTGATGTTACAGCAACTATTAATACCACAGCTGCTCCAACCGGAACAGCAAATCAAATATTTTGTGCATCTGCATCTCCAACCGTTGCCAGTTTAGCCACTACAGGTACTGCCTTAAAATGGTATGATGCTTCAAGTGCAGGAAACCTGATTTCTTCATCAACAGCCCTAATCAACGCCACTCATTATTATGCAAGTCAGACAGTAAACAGTTGCGAAAGTGCATCCCGACTTGATATTATGGCGACTGTGAATACAAATCCTACAGCTCCGGTGCCGGGAATAGTTACCCAACCTACGTGTTCAACAGCTACCGGATCCGTTGAATTTAGTGGATTACCATCATCCGGATCATGGATATTAACTGAATCAGTTGGTGCGACAACAAATTCGGGAACAGGGTCTGCAGGAATATTCACTAATTTAAATTCCGGAACCTATACCTTCAAGGTAACTGACGCAAATGGATGCTATTCCCCGGCCACAGATAATATCATAGTTAATTCACCTCCGATACCATCCACGAACAAACAATTAATTGTCAATGTATTCCTTGAAGGCAACTTTAATACCTCAACAGGATTAATGAATCAGACACTCAATGATCTTTCCCTTATTCCACTGAATCAACCATACAATAGTTCCCCTTGGAACTATACCGGAACAGAAATTTTAACTTCTGTTCCTTCCGGAATAATTGACTGGGTTTTGGTCGAGCTCAGATCAGCACCCACTCCGGAAGAAGCTTTGCCGGGAACTGTTTTATCAGGATGGCCAAGGGCTTATCTTCTAAAATCGAATGGAACAATTGTCTGCCTTGACGGAATAACTCCTCCAACAATTGGAAATCCAATATTTACAGGCAATCTTTATGTAATAATCTCACACCGTAATCATATTTCGATTATGAGTAATGCAGGAATGACTAACAACTGTAATGATTACGCCTGGAATTTCACAGATGCCCTTACAAAAGCCTATGGAAGCTCTGCCGGATATAAGCAATTATCTGCAGGAATCTTTGGTATGGTGGCAGGCAATGCAGATGGCGATGGCAGCATTTCAGTATTGGACTTTTCCAATTGGGCAGCTGATTTTGGTAAAACAACAATCTATTTACCCTCGGATATTGACGAAGATGGCAATGTATCGGTTCTTGACTTCTCAAAATGGGCAACAAATTTTGGAATTGGAAACATTATGCCCTTGAAAATTTTAACCCTTAAATCTGCTGGACATCTATCGCAGTTAAAATTCCGGAGTCAGGTTCCTCATGCTAAATAACATGATATTCGACAAACCTTCCTGTTACCAATTGAAACCTTTTAAGGGAAATAAATAAGTTCTAAGAATGAAATACGATATTTATCTGTTCACATTACCTACTGCATAAGACACCAACGAATAATTAGTTAACCAAAGAATCAAATTCTGCTTTAAATTCAAAATTCATTTAACTTATGCGATCTTTTATTTTAATCCCCCTAATTCTTTGCTATTCGGGATTTTGTATGTTAAGCTTCCGCGCAAAAGAAGGCAGTATTCCAGGGCAACAAGAGATTGTCGGCGTTATACCAAAAGAGTTCCCGATTGAAATTATTGTTACCCAAACCGCCTCATATTGCGGCGGAGTTAAACCTCGTGCTGAATTTATAAAACAGCTTGAAACTCCCAGACCTCTGGAAGGGAAAAAAATATTTGTCAAACAAGGGGATAAAAACACCTTCAACGCTAAAGTGATTATTGAAGCGGTAAGCGATTCTGCCGGAAAGATTCAGTTCATGCTTCCTTCAGGTAAATACTTCATTGTGGAGGAGAAAAAAAAGGATCGGGGCTATTATGACACATTGCTTGAAAAATACTTAACCCCCACAACAGAATTCTCAGCCATTGATACGAGCTGTCTTAAAGCATGGTACGAACTTCCGGACTTAATTTTTGAGATCAAATCTGATGAATCTAATAATCTAAAACTGAATTTTCACAGAAAATGCAGCTACAATGAAATTCCCTGCATTCAATTCAGGGGACATTTGCCACAATGAAAAAATTCTTTTATAACGTGATATTCGAACTAAAAAAAGAGAGGCAGGTACGAATTCAGGGTTAAAATAAAAGCAAGAGATTATTATGCCTGTTTATAATTTAATTAAATATGCATGTTTAAACATCCAATTTTATTGCATATTTTTGAATCACAATTATTTCAGTTAATCAAAACAAAAGTAATCGATCATTTCAAAACAAAATTGGAACATTGCTGCTTAGTTCATACATGGGTGGTGCCATAATTATTCATATGACTGGTGGATTAAGCATTGTTATGCCGGCCTTAATATTATTACTTATCTGGGTGGTTGGATTTTTAAGAAATCCGGAACTCTTCAAATAATAAAGGATGACTATTGAAGATGAATTAAAAGGGCGTTTTCGAAACGAGTATCATAAAGGATTGATAAATCTCACATTTACGGCCAAAGTGCTTAGCTATGAGTTTTTCCAATCCTTAAAAACTCATAATATTACAGAACAACAATATAATGTTTTGCGAATATTACGGGGATTTCGGACGGAGGCGCCCCTTTGCATCGGATTCATTAAAGAGCGGATGCTTGATAAAGATTCGGATGTGAGCCGGATTGTTGATCGTCTTTATGACAAGAAGCTGGTGAGCCGAAAAGAGAATCCGGATGACCGCAGATTAAAAACTATTGAGATTACAGAAGAGGGACTTAATTTACTGGATAGTTTATTTGATTGCGAAAAAAAAGCGGATACCATGCTCAAAAACCTGTCAGACATTGAAGTTGCCCTTTTAAACCAACTCTTGGATAAAATTAGGTTCTGAAATTTGACCGCCTTTATTATATTGTTCACTTATTGTAAGCAGTGAAATAAAGCAATATTGTATTTTTGAAATTGACCGATTTTGAAAGAATTAATTCTTCCACCACCACTCATAGTCCAAATTATAAATAAGTTAACTTATTCACAATAAAAATCTAATCATACTTCTCCCTGAAGAATACCTCCGCTTCAAATAATTGACTTTACAATGCTAGCCATAACAACCCTTTTAAAACAAGAACTCCCATTACTTTGCGAAATATAATTGATCTGTGAGACTCTGTTACCTAATTAATATCAGCTAAAGATTTCAGGCAAAGGGAGGCTTTATCCTTTACAATTATAAATCCTCAACCTTTATTTTCCAGTCCAGAAACTCTACTCGATATTGTTTCTGATCAGGAGATCCAGCTGCCAGACCAAGATCAACCGATTTCTCAATACCCGGAATCAGATTCGTCTGACGCCTTATTATCCAGGTTTTCCCGTCCAGACTAATGTAACCGGTAAACTTGTCTCCATGCCGCTCCAGTTTAATCCAGATTGGTGTTGGAGAGTTTTCGGGAAGATTTTCGCTAGCAGCCTTGTGCATACAACCGTTACCAAATTCATCATATTCGATTCCTGCTCGTCCAGGCGTGCTAAACATAAGTACAGATCCCAGGCTTCCCCGATCCACATCAAAACTCTTGCTGATATCATTACGGACAAACAAACCGCTCCTGTACCATTCGCTGGTTCGATTTCCAAAAGCACTAATCTTTGCAGTGGATACAAAATCCCCTTTTAATTTCTTCAGGTAAACTGTTGCATAGGCATCTTCGGCATGGTAAAAGTCCCAACCGCTGGCCTTCAAAATATATTTGTTCTCCTTTTGAAAGACCTCAACGGTGGATGGTTTGGATTTTGGAGATATATAGGTATTCAATTTTTGCTTAGTCAAATCGAGTTCTTTGCATTTCAAAACAGTGAGTAATAAATCGTCACTATTGCCTATCCGGATTGGGAAATTACCCACTTCAGGGATAAAATCAAAGAAGACAACCTTCGACTCTCTAACTTTTAATGCGATTGGCTGACTCCCTAGTATTTTATCATTCGAAATTAATTGGATTTCGGAAGTGATATCAACAGACTGTAAATTAGTGGCTACTGCAGAAATACGAACAGATTCACCCCCAAGTACCCTCTCCTCGGAAAGGTGAATCTTATCGTACGAAATTTTCGGTTTCTCACCAAGTACCAGAATTGTTTGGGATTTTGTTTCGCCAATTGAGATATCCTGGCTGCCGGGTTGATTAAGCCGAAGATCAAATTCCACGGTACGCGAGTTATTTCGAATTACAGGGAAAGGCTTTTCCTCAATAGGTTTCCTGTCGGAAAGAAGAGAAATAGTGGCGACTCCTGAGCTTCCTGAATTTTGAATGTCTGCTTTGACCTTTACCAGGGAACCTGCAGGAACCGCCCCGCTAATTGGTTTTCCATTGAGGGTAATCCGCAAATTCGAACAGGCAAAATCAGGTTTACCCTCAATAAACTTTTCCGGATTGTTAACCGGTGATTCAATGAGGAAATTATCTGAATAATCGTTATTGATTAAATAGGTACCACAAGTTTTCATATCCCCCTGTTCGAGGTCAAAATAAATATTGTTTTTAACACTCCAGTTACTTGACATATTGTCGAACCAGAAAGCCACGTTATCACTGAAAAAGCCTCGATGCACCCGGTGAATAATATTATTGCGCACAGATGAATTCGTGGTCATTCCGGTTACTACAATTACACCCGCATCATCGGCATCGGTCTGTACATCCTCGAAATGGTTATATTCAAGATTCACATCGCCCGTTATAGTACCTTCGAGACCACCTGAACCAATGTCAATGGTATATGGTCTGCCCGATTTAGTAAAATAATTATGTGATATCGTTGTATGAATAGTTCCACCTACTCCAAGGGTAATTCCCCCTCCCAGCCCACACGAGGAGAAAATATTGTGATCAACAAGAGTTTCACGGTTAATCTGAATTAGCTTTCCATTTTTAAGATCACCGGTGCCGCTAATACTTAAAGCCCCTTGTTCGAGTCCGTCAAACGTACTATTAAAGATTCGTACACCATAACAACCGGAATTAACTGCCATTCCTACCCCGGCACAAGCCCGTAATTCGGAATTAGCAAACTCACAATCAGTTGCAAAGTCATAGGTAATTGCAATGCACCCATCGGTAGGTTCATAATGATGAGGATAATTTCTGAAATTTTCCTTGGCACCCTCAAATGTTAAGCCATAAAACCTCAGGTTACGAACTGGATTATTCTCATCACCAACAACCTGAACCAACCTGTTGATTTTCGGAACTGACATGTTTACCTGATTGGGATTATTTAAACCTGTAGGAGGAAAATATGAGATTTCATGAGAT
>CANJNY010000044.1 GCA_947475715.1 Prolixibacteraceae bacterium | reverse complement strand
GTATGACAACAAACAGAAAAGTGATTTTATTTATTTCAATGAGTCTGGACGGCTATATTGCAAAGCGCGATGACAATATTGATTTTTTGTCTGTGGTGGATCAGGCAGGGGAGGATTATGGCTATTTTGAATTTATAAAATCGACAGATACCGTGATTATCGGGAGAAAGACCTATGATAATGTTGTAGCTATGGGTTTTGAATATCCCCATCATGACAAAGATGTTTATATTATCACAAGGCATGACCGACCAGTTCTTACGGAAAGCACTTTCAGGTTTTATTCAGGAGATCTGAAGGAGCTGATTATTAAACTCAAAGAAGCCGAAGGGAAGCATATCTATTGCGACGGAGGAGCCGAAATTGTCAATGAACTTCTTAGGGAAGATCTTATCGATGAGTTTGTTATTTCGATCATCCCGGTTTTACTGGGTGATGGTATTCCTCTTTTTAAGAACGGAAGACCCGAAAGTCATCTTAAGCTTATCAATTCAACCCATTATGAAAAAGGACTCGTACAAGTGCATTATGAGCGTATTCGTCAATGCGGAAATTAAAGTAGATCAAAGATTAAATAATCGGTTTTAAAAACAACTAAATATTCATGTTAAATTATAAAAAAAAGTTTCGCCTGCAAATTATTAAACTAGTATTTGGCTCCCTGTTGTGTTTGCCTGCCACAGCACAGGTCATACAAAAACAAGAATCCCCAAGTGATACGCTCTCTTATAAGGATCTCCCTTTTGCCCAGGAGTTTCACGATGGTTATAACATCGGCACTAGCCTTTTAGATAATCAGGTAAGAGGAATCGCCAGTGATAAATTGGGTAATATCTGGATCGCTACGGCATCAGGAGTTTTTCGTAAACAACCCGGGACACGTGATTGGGAACCAATTATTTCAGGCGAAGATCGGGGACCCGCTTATAGCGTGATTGCTAATGATAACGGAGATATTTTACTGGGTACCTGGGATGGTATTTACCGGTTCGGTCATGCTAAATTAACGAAAGAAGAGGGTGTTGAGGCTCCAATATCCAAAATCTGTAAAGATGGGAGTGGCAATTATGCATTAGGTCCCAATGGAATATGGCGTTATTTGTCGGGTAAATGGGTGAAGCAAAATCTTAAGGTTGCCCGTACTGTCCGGGATGCAATAACCGATGCATCAGGAAATCTTTGGGTTGCCACCCAGGATGGACTTTACCGGTTTAATAACGGCAAATCCAGATTGTTTCAGGATGTTTCGGAGCTGATCAGTTGCTATGCCAGGGCAGTATCTGTTGATCAACAGGGGAATATATGGGCCGGCGTTATGGGCGGTGTCTCTATTCTTAAGGAAGATAGGCTTATGAAAAATCTCACCCCTCAACAGGGTATTCCATCGGTCCATATCAACTGTATTCGACAATCGCCTGATGGGACAATGTGGGTTGGGACAAATATGGGTGTGGTTCGGTATGCAAAGGATTGGTCGCACTCTCTTCGATTTTCAAAACGATGGTTAACAGATAATAAAGTTAACGATATCACTTTTGATCAGCAGGGGAATGCCTGGATCGCTACTGCCAAAGGAGTAAGCAAAATACACGTGCGTCAAATGACCTTGGCAGACAAGGCTGATAATTTTTACCATCAGCTTATGACAAAACATATGCGTGAACCGTGGATTTGTGGTTCGTTAAGATTGGATACTCCCGGAGATACTGCCTCATGGCAAAATTCGGATGACGATAACGATGGGGAATATACCAGTGGTTATCTCGTAATGGAGAGTTTTCGGTACGCCACTACAAAAGATCCGGATGCTAAAGTGAAAGCACGCAAAGCATTTGATTTTTTAAAGTCGCTTCAAACCATTACCGGGACCGAGGGATTCTTTGCGCGATCTATTGTCCCCGCTAATTGGACTCAGGTAAACGATATGAATAAAACCTATACAAAGAAGGAACTGGCTGAGGAGCTGGTAGCTGATCCACGTTTTAAACCTGTCGAAATAAGATGGCATAAAACAGCAGATGGCAAATGGCTTTGGAAAAATGATACCAGTCCTGATGAGATGGATGGCCATATGATGGGTTATTTCTATTATTATGAATATGCTGCAGGTGCAGAGGAGAAGATTCTTATTCGCAACCATGTGAAAAAAATTATGGACCAGTTGATAAAAACAAATTATAATTTGATTGATGTTGACGGAACACATACCCATTGGGCCGTTTGGTCTCCAGATCAGCTTAACCGCGATCCTGATTGGTCCTCCGAACGAAGTATTAACTCGTTTGAACTGCTTGCCTACCTTAAGTTTGCGTTCCATTTAACAGGCGATCAGAAATATGAGCAGGAGTATCGACGGTTGATTAAAGATGAGGGGTACCTGGATAATGTCTCCCGGCTGAACAAGAAGAATCCGGCATGGCAAATCTATTTTGACCGTACGCTAGAGGGTTATCTATTCCCAATTCTATTGCGGTACGAGAAAGATCCGAAGCTTAAACAATTTTATAATCAGTTGATTGAAGAGTGGATGTCCATTCAGCCGGCAGGGGAAAACCTCATGAATAACCTGAATTACGCCTTCGCGACAGGAAAGAAAATAAATATCCCACAAACGATAGATTTTCTTCGAGATACTCCTCTTGATCTGCTGGATTGGCCCATTGATCATACCTTGCGTGAGGATGTTCATGTGGTAAGAAGTCCGGTTCTCGAGGAGGTTCAGATTACCGAGCTTCCCCCGGCAAGTGAGCGCGCAACGGTGAGATGGGACAGAAATCCTTGGTCCGCCATACAAGGTGATCTGACTAAAGTTAGAGAGCCGGTATTTTGGCTCTGCCCCTATTGGATGGCCCGTTATCTTGAGATTATTCAGAAACTATAAAAAAAACCAAACTAAACGATAATTAAGAGTTAATTATGAAAATGCGATTTATCAATTTTTTTCTGCTGATCCTTGTTATGGTCAGTTGCGAATCTTCAAAAACCATTGCTCCGCCCGAGGTCATTAACCTCCGCACTGAATATGTCCAAAATCCAATCGGAATGGATGTAAGTGCGCCACGACTTTCATGGCAAATGAAAAAAGAGGGGCGAGGTGCCAGGCAGACTGCATACCGGGTTCTGGCAGCTACAAATAAGGAGCAGTTGGATGCTAATAGTCCGGATCTCTGGGATTCAGGCAAGATAGATTCAGATCAGTCGAACCAAGTTATATATGGAGGTAAACCACTTACACCGGGGATGCAGGTGAGCTGGAAGGTCCAGATCTGGGATGAGGAAAAAAATCAATCTGCCTGGAGTACAATCTCCAAGTGGGAGATGGGATTGTTAACTGCTCAACAGTGGCAAGCCAAATGGATTGGTTCCCCCATAACCACAGGTGAATTAAAGTATGCCTCTCCTGAATTCAGAAAGGAATTTTCCATTTCAAAGAAGATCAAACAGGCTCGCGCTTATGTCAGTGGTCTTGGATATTACGAATTAGTTATCAACGGGAATAAAATTGGGGATCATGTCCTTTCTCCAAACCAAACTAATTATGACCGTCAAAAGGTTGAACAATGGTCTGAATCGCGGATAGGAAATATGAATTCGACAGTTCTCTATGAGACTTTTGATATCACCTCTTCGCTAAAAAACGGGGCAAATGCACTGGGGATAATCCTCGGTAATGGTTGGTATTTCCAAGCCGACAGACCCAACGATACGATGCTGTGGTATGATACGCCACGACTTATTGCCCAATTTAAAATTGACTATGAAGATGGGAGTAATGAGTTGATAACCAGTGATGAAAAATGGAAAACATCGATAAGTCCGATTCTCTATAATGGGTTACATTCAGGCGAGATATATGATGCCCGTTTGGAGCAAAAAGGTTGGAGCGACGCGGGATTTGACGATTCGAAATGGGTGAAAGCAGAAATCGTACGCGCACCTACAGGAACATTAAAGGGGCAGATTTCACCGCCTGATCGTGTTACCCAAACGATTCAGCCATTATCGGTCATAGAACCCGACAAAGGGGTGTATCGCTTTGATATGGGCAGGTTATTCTCTGGCTGGGCTCGAATAAAGCTTACAGGTCCTAAAGGGACAAAAATTAAACTTCGATTTATTGAGGAGTTTGGCCCAACGTATAATCAAACAGATACTTATGTCATGAAGGGCGAGGGGACAGAGATCTGGGAACCCCGTTTTACCTGGCACGCGTTCAGGTATGTTGATGTTTTCGGGTCGCCTGCACAACTGACTCTTGAAAATATAGATGGGCGCGTGGTAAATACCGATATTGCCAAAACAGGGAGTTTCGAGTGCTCCAATACCCTGCTCAATAAAATTCTGGATAACTATCAGTGGACTCAGCTTGGCAATGTCCATGGCGGCGTTCCGAGTGATTGTCCTCACAGGGAGCGGCGCGGATATACCGGAGATGGTCAGATTTCGGCCAGGGCCGCGATTTATAATTTCGACATGTCGCAGTTTTACACCAAATGGCTCAATGATATCTCCGATGGTCAAAACCATAAAACCGGTTATGTGCCCAATACAACCCCATATCAGGACGGTGGTGGCGGAACTCCATGGGGCGCAGCTTACGTGATTATCCCCTGGTATATGTATCAGTATTATGGCGATACACGAATCCTTCAACACCATTATGACGGGATGAAGCATTGGATCGAATACATGAAAAATTCCCTAAACAAGGATGGAATTCTTTCGGGTCAGGGACTTGGTGAGTGGGTTCCCCCAGAGATTGTAGATATCCCGGCAGACTTCGTAAACAGCTGTTATTATTATTTTTGCCTTGATATGATGGTTCAGATTTCAGGTATTCTTTCTAAAACGGAGGACAAGGCACTTTTTACCCGGCTGGCTGCAAATGCTCAAAAAGCGATAAATACCGTCTATTATAATTCAGAAAAATCGAGTTATTCAATTGGCCGGCAGGGGGCAAATATTTACCCGATTGGCTTTGGAATTGCCGAGGCTAAGAATGTCAGTGCGGTCTTCGATAACCTGGTCAAAAATGTAGTTAGCGACAATAAGGTTCACTTTGACACCGGAATTCTGGGGACCCCGTTGCTGCTCGAGGTGTTAACAAAACTCGATCGGGCCGATCTGGCCTATACCCTGATGAATCAGCGCGATTTTCCCGGTTTTGGCTGGATGATCGAAAAGGGGGCTACAACCATTTGGGAAACTTTCCA
This sequence comes from Prolixibacteraceae bacterium, assembly GCA_947475715.1. GTDB lineage: Bacteria > Bacteroidota > Bacteroidia > Bacteroidales > Prolixibacteraceae > JAAFHB01. Next base: position 27,854 of record CANJNY010000044.1, on the reverse strand, counting down.
GGGTGATGTCTCACACAGTCACCCAATGTTCGGAAGTGTTTGCGCATGGTATTATCAAAATCTCGGAGGTATCTCACCCGATCCGTTGCAGCCTGGATTTAAACACGCAATCATCAAACCAACACCGGTAAGCAGCCTCACCTTTGCAAAAGCTTCGTATGAGTCAATGTATGGCACAGTTAAATCGGAATGGAAATTTGAGGGGGAGAATTATCTGTTAAATATCTCCATTCCTGCCAATACCACTGCAACGGTTTATGTACTGGCGGCTACCGAAGAGGGGGTTTCAGAGGGTGAAAATCCAGTCAGGAAAAATGGGCACGTGAAATTTGTGAGAAACGAAGGTAAATATGCCGTTTATGAAGTTGAATCAGGTAGTTACCGGTTTCTCTCCAAAGGTGCAAAGAATTTACTCAAAAATATCATCCTTTCCAATCCAATCATCCACCCGGGGGATACCCTTATCCAGTTGCATGATTCTGTTTTAGTCAATATAACCTCTGATGTTGCTGAGGCCCATATTCGCTATACCACTGATAATACAGATCCTGACAGCACTTCTACATTGTTTCAGAAACCGTTTTATGTTTCCAAACCAACAACAATCAAGGCCAGGGCCATGTTGAAAGGCTATGAATCAAGCTTTGTAAAATCAAATTATATCGACTTCATCAATCCGAAAATTAATGGAATTTCGTATAAATATTATGATGGAGCATGGATGAAGATTCCCGACTTTTCAAAACTATCACCAATTAAATCGGGGATAGTTTATAAGTTTAGTCTTGATGATATCGTCTCAACCAGAGATGAATTCGCCTTGTCATTTGAAGGAAAGATTAAAATCAACCACGAAGGAACCTATGAATTCTTTATCCAGTCGAATGACGGCAGCAAGTTGTTTATAGATAACAGGCTGGTCGTTGATCATGATGGACCTCATGGTGCCGATATTGAGAAAACGGGAAAGATCATATTGGTTAAGGGAATCTTTCCGATAAAGATCGACTATTTTCAGGCAGGAGGAGGGATGTACCTGCTGGTGAAATATTCAGGTCCGGGCGTTGAAAAGCAGGAGGTTCCGGCAATGGTGCTGTTTCAGAAATAAATCAGTTGTGATTTTCGAAGGCGAATATGTTGTCTTCATTTATTCTGCTTGTTTTTTATTTACAAAAGTCGAAAATAGCACACTTCGTAATTCTTAAAAACTATATATTCAAAAATTGGGAGAATATTGAATACGATATTCTCTAAAGCGAACCGGAATTGGAAACAAATTAAACTAAGACGAACTAATTATGAAAAGAGTATTGCAATTATTATTTCTTTGGATTTTGACAGCCACTAATGTGTCTGGGGCCACGACCGGCCCCGTTTATCTGGATCCCAAGCCCGGAGAGTTTCTTCGTGACTGGCTTCTGTGCGGACCTTTCCCGAATCCACTGCCCAAGGGGATTAATGAATACCGTTTTGATTCAACCTCTTTGGGCCATTATAAGGATTACCTTATGGAATATGGAGGAGAAGGGAAGATTCGCCCCTTCGAGGGGATGGAGGTCACTCATCCCGATGGACATATCGTAAAATGGGAACGCTTCAGAAATCCCTTCGGCTTGATCCCCCTGAATGAAATATTGACACCCTCAGATCAGACCATTGCCTATGCTGCCTGCGTTGTACAATCATCGGTTGAGAAGAAAATGGTTTTGTCGGTTACTTCCAACGATGGGGTTCGGATTTGGCTCAACGGCGAGCGGATCCTCGAGCATAATACAATGGGCTCCGAAGAGCCGGATCGTGATCTTGTCGCAATTACCTTAAAGAAAGGGGAAAACCATTTCTGCGTTAAGATCTCGCAGGGATTTGGTAAGTGGAGTTTTCAGTTCCGTTTCCTCGATCTGGCTCAAACGGTTAAACGGGTTGAGGAGAGTGTATATTTATACATACGCCCCGAGATCACTGAAACACCCGATGAATATCAGATCTTTGCCGGACAAAAGTATAAAGTCGAATTATTGCAGCATAAAATTCCGGCCATTGTAAAGATCATGGATCAGGATGGAAACCATGTTGTTGCAACGCTAAAGACAAATCTTGGGGAAACTATTGTTCTGAAAAAGTCATCCCTCAATCTGATTGACGGCGTTCATCCTGTTTCGTGTTCCGTTCAACTGGCCAACGGGGAACAATCGCTGCTCCGGAATTACCTGTTTGCCGGAAAAGCCCCTGAAATCACCGATACCTACAAACATTTTCTGAAACTTCCGCTCCCTGATTCATCCCTTTTTTATGGGAAACAGGAACTTAAGAATTCCAAATGCATGGCCTTTCAGTTAGCCGATGATGCCCGGGCCGGCAATCTGGAACCGATGGATGCCTGGACACAAAAAGAGGTCGCCGATCGTTATGAAAAATGGCTTGCTAAGTTAAAAAATGCCCCGTCACCATATCATAAGGTATTTCCTGAGATCCAAAATATTGAACTGCAGAATAACGGAGAATTTATCACAGATAAGGCACTTTCCTTCTCTGATTACACCGGGGGGAAAGTAAATGCAGATATTGCACGGATCCAAAAGGATATGAGCGAAAAACGGGGTGGACATTTCACTAAATCTGAGCAGGGAACCGTTCTTCTTGGATTACAAAAAGACTTTCCAGAAGCCAGGGAGATCACTTTCCCCAATGACGAAGCGTATAAGATCATCATTGATCAGCAACATATTAAAGTGATTGGTGCAGGCATCAGGGGTTTACACTTTGGTCTGGTAACGTTAAAGCAACTGTTTGAAATGAATGTCGCATTGCCCTCGGCAACTATCCTGGACTTTCCAATTGCCGCGCACCGCGCCACCTTTCAATACCTTCCTGTTCCAATGACAGAAAAGAGCAAGGAGCGGATTCTTGAGTATATTGACTTGAAATACAATGAAATAGTGGTCCGTTCGTCGGATTACAGAAATTTAAACAATCCTGAAATCAAAAAGGGACTGCTTGAATATTTCGACTATATCAAAAGTTTCCAGACCGAACCAATCCCCTTACTTTGGATCACCGGGGATCCTTCGTGGGAGGAGGGATTCCTGATGGAAAATGAACCAATAACTTTTAAAGGCGACCGAACCGATCTGAAATTTGAACGACTTCTAAACATCGAAAGCTCCCGTCCTAAATTCACCTCTGCAATCAAAGGGGGCTTCGTCTATGAGGCAGAAAAGGATTACAGGATCGTCTCTGCTGCTCCACCTGTGATCGAAAGGGTTAGTTCCGGACGTATTCCCGCGAATGGGACAATGTTTTTTACAGGGGATATCATTGACAGCAGGGCCCATCGGTTTTCGAAAACATGCCCATCTGAAGAATTGGCATATAAGGAGTTTGACCGGTTAGTTAAAGTAATTGTTGAAACATTTAAACCGAAAAAACTGCATGTTAATCACGATGAACTGGGTCTTGTAAACAGCGACAGCCGTTGTAAAAAACGGAATATGAAAGAGTATGAACTGGCAGCATATCAAATAAACCGGATGAGGGACATCATTAAAAGCCATGACCCTGAAGTGGATATGATCATGTGGGCCGACTGTGTGAACCCTTATCACAATGCAGGGTTAAAACTGCTTGAAAAAACCGGGGAGCTTCTCAAAAAAGATATTATCATGGCTCATTGGTTTTATACTGCTGAGAATTATCAGCAAAGGGACCTGCTTGAGATGGGCACTAACTATCTGTTGAGTAGGGGTTTCAGAACTTATGGATCACCATGGGATCATCTGGTGAATCATCAGGCCTGGGAACGTATCTTGCTGAAAAATGCAGGAAATCCTGATTTTATGGGGCTAATGCATACGGAATGGTATAGCGATGACCGCTCATTTGGTCTTTCCGAAACCGGGGAGATCAACTGGACAGGAAAGACCTGGCTTACGAAATAGCAAATTTGTTTACTTAGTGGGAGGGTGACTCTTCAGGATCTGGTCAGTCACCCCCCCCACTACAAGGGAAATTAACAACGAATGAAAATATTCTATTTTCTCCTTTTTATAATTCTGATATTTCAAACATCCCCCGCATCGTCCCAAACCTTCTGGAAGATTGCAAATGAGTATGGTGATGAGATTTTACTGACTATCGAAGTAAACAGTGGTAAAAATACCTTCGAGGCGTTTACGCGCAAGGATGCTTTGAAAGACCTGGCGGGGATCTTCACTTACTCTCTGGCAAAAGCTGCAGGGAAGCTAAAATATCCCGAGATCGTATTTATTGAGGGGAAGACCCGTCTCAAAAATGATAGTCTGCTTATGAACGGAAACTTTAATTACTTCGATAAACAATTCCAGTTTTCAGGTTCAATAGCGGGTAATCATTTCGAGGGGGATTATATCGACAGAGATAAAGCTCATCGGTTAACCGGGATAAAAGTTCCAAATAACAAGCCAATAAAAGATTATTCATCATTGATTTCAACGGGTTTTTTGGTTGCTGAAAAGAATATATTCAATCCCCAATGGCTTAAGTCGGATGAATGGGTTGAATTTAAGAAGAAGGTGAATGAACTCAGGTTGCTGATTTCGGATGATTACGAACTCGCGGCTACCTGTTTCTGGCTGGGCAAAAAACTTCCGTTTTCACCATTTGAGATTAGTAAGTCCAGACCAAATAAAATGGCTTCAGGGGCAAAAAACAGGGTGGGATTCAGCGAAATAAAAGTAAATACGGCAATGTTCGATGGCAACTCGCTTCCGAAAAATCAAAAAGAGATGGATAGTATTGCCGTAATTGTGAATAAAATGGGATATCGGAATCTGATCATCGACCTGCGCGGGAATAACCGGATAAGCCCGGTGGCTGCAAATGTAATCCTTAATTATCTTTCTGATCGCCCTTTTTCAGCAGGTGTTTACCTGACCCGGAAATGGAATGAAGGAAATTCGGGCTCTCCTTTGGCGCAGGATTATCCTAAACTTTTTAAATGCGTTTGCGATAAGGATTTTCGTTCCGGTGAGCTCTATAAGGAGCGGGGGCGTTATCTGAATATTATTCCCGGTGAAAAGAGGTTCAATGGAAAGGTTTATTTAATAATCAATTCAAAGACTTCCAGAGTTGCCGAGATGATCACCGCTGTGGTAAAGAACAGGAAACTTGGAACCATTATTGGCCAAAAGAGTGCCGGATTAACCTTTGTAGCTGAAAATATTCCCCTTAACAGCGAATATGATCTAATCCTTCCCGATTGCGATTTCTTTACCCCCGAAGGTGAAAATCTGAATAATAAAGGTGTTGATCCGGATAGTGCAAAATCGGAAGAAATTATGAAATATGTATTAAGTTTACTTTGATTTCCTGACCTATGATTAAAAAATAAAACTAAACACAATGACTAAGGAACGAATTTCAAGACGGAATTTTCTCGGAAAAACGGCTGCCGGAGTTACAGCCACAACAATTACAATGAGTGCCTCATCGATGAGTGCAGCCTCGTATAACCGTATTCTTGGGGCAAACGACCGGATTAATATCGGGTTTCTGGGTTGTGGATCCCGAAGTAGGGGTCATCAAAACATGGTCATGATGTCGGCGAAGGAGAAAAACCTGGGTGTCGTTGCTGTTTGTGATCTGTGGACCCGAAATCGGGAGGCCAAAGCAGTCAGCTGCAAAGCGATGTTTGGAAATGATGTTCAGCAATTTAAATATTTCGATCAGATGCTTGCTATGCCGGGTCTGGATGCGGTCATGATCGGCACACCCGATTTCCAACATGCAAAGATTTTGGCGGAGGTGGTCAAGGCAGGCAAAGATTGCTATTGCGAAAAGCCTTTGGCAGAGAGTATTGAAGATGCTAAGCTGGCCAGGGAGGCTGTCCTGAATTCACAGCAGGTGGTTCAGATGGGTTCCCAATGGGTTAGTGATCCGGTCCAGCGTAAGGTTCGTGATATTGTCCGCTCCGAAAAACTGGGGCAGATCACAAAGATTGAACAGGTTTGGAATGATAACGGACCACGGTGGCATAATCCCGAAAATCCCAATGTTGCTGCAATCCGGGAGGAAGACGTCGACTGGAAGCGATGGTTGATGGGTAAACCGGCTGTTCCGTTTGATCCATGGAAATATTGCGAGTTCCGCGTTTTCCGGGAATACTCCGGAGGGATAACCTCTCAATGGATGTCGCATGCCATAGGGCTGGTCCATTTTTATACCGATACTGCCATTCCCGATACAATGGTCTCAAACGGAGGAATCTTCGGCTGGCCCGATATTCGCGAGAATCCCGATACCTTTCAGGCGTTGGCAACCTATAATGATGCTAAATTACTTTATTCATATTCTTCAAGTTACGCGAATAAATTTGGCGATTACAGCCTTATCCGCGGAAAGGAAGGATCATTATTTGCGCATGGAGGTGAAGGTTCTCCCCGATGGTTTTATATTCCTGAGCATCAGGGTCTGACCGGGGGATTTGATGTTTATGAAGGACTTAAAGAATTGGTTAAACTTGGTAAGGCTGAAATGATAACCACTGAAGAGTATGGAATGAAGCTTCCTCCTGCACTGTTGAGCGACGACAGCAAATACCATTTGGATAACTGGGCCGATTGTATGCGCAGCAGAAAAGAGACGAACGGACATATCAATTCGGGGTTCTGGCATTCGGTAGGTACGATCATGGCAACCCGCAGTTACAGGGAAGGAAAAAAAATGTATTATGACCGGGCAAAGGAAGAGATTGTCGATCATCCGTTGTTTTAAACATTGTTTTGTATATTTTTGGCAATTGATAATAAAAGATGGGATGAAACAGCTGATTCATCCCATCTTTATTGGGGTTTTTTACCAATAATGAAAAATGCAATCAGATAACCGATACTTAAACTGAAATGAAAAAAACATCGCTTAGCGATATTTCGAAACATCTGGGTGTCTCCAAAACCCTGGTCTCGTTTGTTTTAAACGGAAAGGGGAAGGAGTTTCGAATCAGTGAGGATATTTGCAAAAAAGTTCTGGAAGTTGCTAAAGAGTTGAATTATCAGCCCAACCGAATCGCTCAGGGTTTGCGCACCGGGAGAACCAATACAATCGGATTAATAATTGCGGATATTGCCAACCCCTTTTTCGGAATTCTGGGGCGTGAGATCGAGCAGGAGGCCAGCAGGTTTGGTTATCGGGTGATTTTTTGCAGTTCGGACGAGAATCCGGAAAAATCGGAGCAGCAGATCGCTATGTTACAACAGAGCCAGGTGGATGGCTATATTATCTCTCCCCCTAAAAACAGTGAGGAGCAAATAAAGGCACTCGCCCGCGGAAATATTCCTTTTGTATTGATTGACAGGTATTTTCCGGAGATTGAATGCAACCACATTGGGATCGATAATTTCGATGCCGCTTACCGGGCAACAAACCACCTGATCGCAAAAGGGAGAAAGAAAATTGCAAATATAACGGTGAATCTCGATCTGGTAAATATGCAGGACCGAACCGAAGGTTATAAACAGGCACTCCGTGATGCCGGAATTCCGGTTGATGAAAGCCTTATTAAAGGTCTCCCTTTCTCGCATGAGAACAAGGATGTTGCCAGGGCAATAAAAGAACTCGTTGGAAAGTCATCTCAAAACAGGGTAGATGCAATCCTTTTTTCAACAAGTAAGCTTGGGATCAACGGTATTGAATCGATTGCAGCATTAGGCTTAAAGATTCCTGATGATGTGGCCATCGTAAGTTTCGACAACCCGGATGCTTATAAAATTTGTGTTAGCCCGGTCACGGTTATAAACCAACCCCTTAAGGAGATTGGAAAAACCGCTGTCCAGATTTTGCTCAACGAAATCAAACATCCTGATGCTCCTGTTAAATTTCAGAATGTAACCTTTAAAACCGATTTGATCATCCGTAAATCGTGCGGATCATAACAGCTGACTGTAACCCTCAAAGGCGCAGCGCACAGGTTCTATTTGTAGAACAGGAATAAAATGTATTTGACAAGGTACAGCGTACCGCAATATCTTCTTTGATGACATATCTAAGATGAAATAATTATTATGGTACGGTTTACCTCACCACAGCGGTTATTCATCTTTTCTACAAATCTTGTGTACTAAGAACCTTTATTTTATTAACTGGTGATAGCGCGCCATATAGTAAGGTAACAGGTAAAATGTCCCTTCCTGTTCCGAATGACCACCACCTACTTCTTCGAAATTTAATGCAAAACCATCCCGGTCCTGCCTTACATGACCCCGCTCTTCAACAGGAACTGCATATCCACCAATTCGCCAACCCATCGTGGGTTTTTGTCCGGGTGCCGGATCGAAAACAATATCCAAACGGTGTGTATTATCCATTTGATAACCAATAAGATCAAGGGGAATCCGCTGAAGGGTTTCCAAAATTCCTTCTCCAAGGGATGGAACGTTCTTTAATTCATCGGTGATATGAGAAACAAAACCTCCTGCTTCGGGAAAAACATTCGGGGAGCTGAAATAACCTTCCTCCGTTTTTTTTGCGAAATTATTGGCCAGTGAGGCATAAATAGCATCCCAGAATGCATTCTGCTGTTTGCTGATTTGCAACCATGAATTCTGCAACGAGGTGCGGTACATAATTAAAAGTTCAGGATTCTCTTCGTAGTTCATCAAACCATACATACTCATCAGGCAAAGATTATTATCCCATGGCACAACATTCTCCGGAGGGAAAAACTCCTTACCATGCATCGCATTGATATGATAGTTATACTTGCTTCGAAGCATTGCCGCAACCTGATCATACTTGGAATCTCCGGTCACGTGTTTGGCCACATTGAGAAACGACAACATCATCATTGAATTTAATCCGCGCTGATCCCAACCCCAGACCGAGTTACAGTATTCCGGCGAAAAATTACCCCATCGGGTAGGTTTGCCATCAAAGTCACTCAAATTAAATCCGTGACGAATCAGATGATCTGTAATTGCCGCCACCACTTCGCGTACCGGTTTTTTTTCCTCTTCCGTTTTTGCAACCAGATCAAAATAGATCCCATAGAAGAAATAATGTCCTGCAAGTTCATCAGAGCTGGTATCACATTTCCAAAGATGTTTCCCATCCTTGCTCTTCACAAAACGCGGATTGATATCTTTCCAGAACGGATCATTTTTATGGGCGGCCAGATTCATTTGATGGCTAAATTCCGGATCTTTCAGCGGTTCAGGCCAGTCAATGGGAACGATAACCCGGGCCGGAAAACCCGGTTCATGCGTGATGTCAACAAGCCATTTACAGGCATTTAAACTGCGGGTTGCCAGTTTTTTTGACTCCTCATCGCCGGTTACTGCATACCGGAAAGCCTGCGCCGCCCCATACATCGAAGTGTACATTCCGTCATTATCCGAGATTCCCGGTGTGGACGAACTCACATCAAAGGGAACTTTTAATTCGCTGGGTGCTATAAAACCCATTCTTTGATGACGCGTTTCAGTCTGAAGAGTAAAATATGAGGCTTTTTCATCGAGCGTTAGTTGTTTGCGGATAATCTCTCCAACCCCTTTGTTTGTGGCAAACCATGCTGTACCATCTTTTTGTATCAGGATGTCATTCACATGATCCCCTGGCAACCAGCGCAAACTAAAGCGATAATAAAAATTCCCTTGCTCGAACCGGATCGCTCCTGTTTCGGTTCCAAACCACACCACCTCATCCGAAGCAGCTGCACAGGTAAAATGATTAAATGGCAATCCTTCCTTCCCGGAATAAAGTTTCCACTTTTGACCATCAAAACAACCAACTCCCTGCTCAGCACCAAACCAAAGGTGACCCCTTGCATCAACGGTGAGGGCTCCAACATCGTATGGCGCCCATTTATAGTGCTCATCCCGGGGATAAATCTCTTTCCATGCTTTAGTTTCGGCAGAATAAAAAAACAACCCGTTATCGGTACCTGCGGCAAATCCATGATTCCATTCAACAGAAGAAAGCACCTTCCCTGAACCTTCGGGAAGTGCCGGAATTTTCAAACTCTTTTTCGTCACTTCTCCCTTCATTGGATTCCATTTTTGTCCATCCCATTTTATCGCAGAATTTTCGCGCACCGCAACAACGGCCCCATGGTCCGTATCAATGGAAATGACTTTTTCATCCGACATCCCTTGATTTAAATTGTAGTGAATAGCCAGATCCTGAAAGTAAGCTCTTGTTTGGACCGATTGCCCTGAAACACCAAATGGGAGCAGGGAAATAAAAAGTATAAGAAGTTTCATTTTTATGCAATGTTATATGTGAAATAATTATTTTGATTTAGTCGTTTTAAGTATTGGCACAAGCTCTCTCTTTATTTTATACTTTACAACAACAATTTTAACCAACTTGCCATGTATTTTAGCCTGTTTTTTTTAAACTGCCTGAATAGAGATTTAATTATCAGAAAATCTTGCAGATCATAAAAATTTTATATTTTTGCTAAAACGATTTAGTAATTCATAACAAAAGTAATATGACTGAAATTAATCAAACTCAGGGAGATATCTATCTGGGTCTCGATATTGGCGGAACAAAATGTGCCATCGTAGTAGGTGATGCCTCTTTTTCAATAAAGAAGAAAATATTTTTTGAAACAAGGGTAGAACGGGGATATGAGGCTATATTGGCTGATTTTCAGAGTCATATAAGGACGCTTCTGGATGAGTTTTCCGGTTTTAATCTCAAACGGATTGGAATCAGTTGTGGTGGTCCGCTCGATTCCAAAACGGGGATGATTTATTCTCCACCCAACCTTCCGGGATGGGATAGTGTTCCAATAACAAAGCTATTCAGGGATGAGTTTGGAGTCGATGTCGCTATTCAGAATGATGCCAACGCATGCGCACTGGCAGAATGGCTAATGGGGGCAGGGAAGGGAACTTCAAACATGATCTTTCTGACCTTTGGCACCGGTATGGGTTCCGGTTTGATCTTAAACGGGCGATTGTATAGTGGCACGAATGATCTGGGTGGTGAAGTTGGCCATGTCAGACTCGATAAGACAGGTCCTGTCGGATTTGGAAAAGCGGGTTCTTTTGAGGGTTTCTGTAGCGGTGGGGGAATTGCCCAGCTCGCAAAATCAATGGTTACAGCACGATTGGCAAATGGTCAACAAGTTGATTTCTGCCCTTCAATGGAGATGATTGACCAGATCGATACCAAAATGGTGGCGATCGCTGCTCAGGCAGGTGATCCTGTGGCCTACGAGGTTATTCGCATTTCTGCTGAGTACCTTGGTCAGGGCTTGGCAATACTGATTGATATCTTAAATCCTGAGTGTATTGTTATCGGAAGTATTTATGCCCGCAATGTGGACCTTTTTAAACCAATCATAGACAGAGTGTTACAACTTGAGGCAATCCCTTCGGCTGTTGATGTTTGTCAGATTAAACCGGCAGAACTGGGTGATGCAATCGGCGATTATGCTGCTTTATGTGTGGCTATTTACGAAGATAAATTTTAAATATAAGGAAAGTGGAAAACAGCTTTTTTTTAGAAGAATTAGTAACCCGGTATCCACAACTATTAGTGGTTAAAGATGAAATCGCTAAAACAGTCGCGAGTCTGATCAAATGCTACGAAAATGGCGGGAAGGTATTGATTTGCGGAAATGGCGGAAGTTGTTCCGATTCGGATCATATCGTGGGAGAGTTGATGAAAGGTTTTGAAAGTAAGCGACGAATCAGTGGAGACCTGAAAAAGAATCTGCTGGAATCAGCTGGCGAAAGAGGTGCATATCTTGCCGAAAAACTTCAGCATGCCTTACCTGCTATTTCCCTCACGGCCCACTCCGCTCTGATAACTGCAGTGGCAAATGATACAGACGCAGATCTTATTTTTGCACAGCAGGTGGTGGGTTATGGAAATCCCGGGGATATAATCCTTGGAATAAGCAGCTCAGGAAACTCCCAAAATGTTGTCGATGCATTGATTACTGCCAAAGCTAAAGAGATGGTTGTGGTCGGTCTTACCGGCGAGACTGGCGGAAAAATGAAAAACCATTGCGATATCCTGATTAATGTCCCCGGGCGACGGACAGCCTTTGTTCAGGAGTTGCATTTGCCGGTTTATCATGTTCTTTGCCTGATGGTAGAGAACCATTTCTTTGGAAATCAGGCTAAAACGCTTTAGGTGTTTACCCTGTAATGCTTTTAAGAAGAATCAGGCAATTCGGCTTTGGCAATTTTGACTATTAGAAAAAGAATAGTTTGAAAATTATAAACGACCAGCCTAAAAGCATTCAGCCGATTTATAAACGACATACCAATAACTTACCATAACAATGAACTCGAAAAAAAAACCAAACGGAAATAATCAGATTTCCCGCAGATCTTTTATTGGCCGTGCAGGTACAGCTTCAGCAGTGCTGGCCGTGGCCTCCACGACAAAACTCTTTGCGGAGGATGTGAAAAAAGTAGTCCCCTGGCCTGCCGATGCCAATAAATACACAGCCCATATGGTTGGACATGGACATATCGACCCGGTTTGGCTTTGGCCGATGGCAGAGGGGATCTCAATTGTTTACAGTACATTCAAGTCTAACCTTGACCGGATGAACGAAAATCCGGACTTTAAATTCACCTCCAGTTCTGCACTCTTTTACCAGTGGGTTGCAGACAACGATCCTCAGATGATGGCTCAGATTCGCAAGCGTATTGATGAAGGGCGCTGGAGTATTATTGGAGGATGGTGGATTGAACCCGATGTAAATATCCCGGGTGGCGAAGCAATGGTCCGACAAGGGCTTTACGGACAGCTGACCCTGCAAAAACTGGTCGGACACAAAGCTAAAATTGGATTTAATCCAGACTCATTCGGACATACCAGCACTTTACCCCAGATCCTCAAATTACAGGGAATGGATAGTTACGTGTTTATGCGTCCCGGGCCTCACGAAAAAACGCTCCCTTCCGATTTATTTTGGTGGGAGGGAACAGATGGTACACAGGTACTTACCTACCGGATTCCAATTAGTTATGGGGATGGCGGATCAGTCAGAAACCGGATGGTACAAACGATTGAACGATTTAAAGACCAGTCTTCAAAAAGTTTTGTTCAATATTTTGGGGCAGGTGATCATGGCGGCGGAGCAACCAAGGAAAATATCCGTTCAATAGTCGAAATACAGAAAGAAAAAGATGCTCCTAAGGTTCTTTTTAGCAATCATGATTTATTCTTCAAAGAAGTTCGTGCTGATAAAAAACTGGAGATTCCTGTTGTAAAAGATGATTTACAGCATCATGCAAGAGGTTGTTATACCGCCGAAGCCGCTATCAAGAAGGGGAACCGTATCTCTGAATTCGCATTAATAGCTGCAGAGAAGATTGCAGCCATTGGCTCTGAGGGATGGGGTGCAAAATATCCCAAAGGGGAGTTTTCCGCTGCCTGGAAAAGGGTACTATTCCTGCAATTCCACGATAGTTTGGCTGGAAGCTCACTCATGGATCATTCAGCCACCGCCGCACAAGGGTATGGTTATGCACTCGATATTGCCAATCAGTCAAATTATGTTGCCCTTCAGAAACTCGAATCACAGGTGCCTACCGAGGATCCCGATTCTCAGTATATAATTGCCTTTAATTCACATGCCTGGGAAGTTAATCAAAATATTGAGTACGATCTGAACTGGGGAACAATGCACAAATCTTCGCGTGTTGATGACGAACTCGGAAATCCGCTTGCCCATCAGTGGACCCTCGGATCATCACAGGCAGGAAGTCGGAGGAAACTGATTTTCAATGCAACGATACCCGCTATGGGATACAGGCAGTTTAGGCTCTGGGATGGTGGCGATTATAGCCATAAGAACACCGCCAGTGCGAAAGATAATACCTTGGAAAATGAGCTGCTAACTGTCCGTTTTAACGCAAACGGAACATTTGGCATGTTCGATAAAGAGAGTGGAAAGGAGCTATTTGCAGGTGGTGAGAGTGGTGGTAAAGCCATTGTCCTGAATGATACCAGCGATACCTGGAGCCACGACATCAAAACCTTTGCCGATGAAATCGGTTCTTTTGGAAATGCAACAATCAAAGTACTGGAGAATGGACCCCTTAGGGCGACAATCCGTGTAATTACCTTCTTTAATCTTTCCAATCTCACCATTGACTGGACACTTTATGCAGGTAGCCGAAATCTTGAGGCTAAGGTGACCCTTGACTGGCACGAACATCTTAAAATGGTTAAGTTCTCATTCCCGGTAAATGTGGAATCTCCAACATCAACCTACGAAACAGGTTATGGTTTTATCGAAAGGGTGACTAATGGCGAAGAAGAACCGGGTCAGCGTTGGGTCGATGTGAGTGGAACCCGTGCAGGGGCCTCATTCGGACTAACTGTCCTCAACGATGCAAAATATGGTTACAACGTTACCGGCAACGATCTTCGGATCTCTGTTTCCCGTTCTGCAGTCTATGCCCATCATAACCCTAAGGTTCTCAATCTGAAAGAAGAATATATGTGGATGGATCAGGGAATACAAACTATGCGTATGTTACTGGTGCCTCATAAGGAGAGCTGGCAGAAAAGTAATATCGTGAGGATTGCCGAAGAATTCATGACCCCGTCCCCGGTTACCTATCAGGGTATACATGGTGGTAAATTGCCGAAATCCGGCTCTTTCCTTGCCGTTGACTCCTCAAATGTGATTGTCACTTCTGTTAAGCAAGCTGAAAACGGTGAAGATACCATCGTTCGCCTGGTTGAATCTACAGGTCAGCAGACCACTGCAGCAATCGACCTGAAGTTTGCCCATCTTAAGTGGACAGGGAGTTTCCGTCCTTCAGAGATCAAAACACTCCGGATCAGTAAAATCGGAGGAAAAATTAAGCAGGTCAATCTGCTCGAAGAATAAGGAAATATGAGGAATCATTAAGCGAATTTTCAACTAAATTAATATAACTAAAAATCAAATTATGAGTACTTCAAAAGTTCAGATGAATAAATTAGTCCCTGTGATGCTCTCCTTTGTGATCATGGGTTTTGTCGATATTATCGGCGTAGCAACAGGGTATGTTAAGCAGGATTTTAAGCTTACCGATTTTGTGGCTCAATTCCTACCCATGATGGTATTGCTGTGGTTCTTTATTCTTGGGGTTCCTGCTGGTGTATTGCAGGATAAAATCGGCAAACGCAATATGTTGAATCTGGGTATGGTTATTCAGGCCATTGGTTTGGGTCTTCCGTTTATCTATTATTCCTTCCCGATGATGTTTGCTTCATTCATCCTGCTGGGTATCGGAAACACGATTATTCAGGTTTCTGCAAACCCACTGCTGCAGGATGTTTCTCCGTCGGATAAACTGGCAAGTTACATGTCTACTTCACAGTTTGTAAAGGCAATTGTCTCTTTTGGAGGGCCAATTATTGCATCCTATCTTGCCAGATCATTTGGCGACTGGAAACTGGTTTTCGCAGTCTATGGGATTACCTCCTTACTTGGCGCGCTATGGCTTTCAATGACTCCGATTGTAGAATCAAAACCAGACCGTAAACCGGCATCATTCGGCTCATGCCTTGGTTTGCTAAAAAACCGTTTTGTCGCTTTGATGGCTTTGTCAATTTTTCTTATTGTAGGCGCTGAAGTTGCAATCAATACAAATATTGCAAACGTATTGATGTCAAAATACGGAATTAGCTTGGATACTGCTGTTCTTGGAATCAGTTTCTTCTTTGCAGGTGAGACAATCTCCCGTTTCCTTGGAGCTATTATTCTGAACTGGATCAAACCTCGTCTCTTCTTGTTTTTAATCGCAATACTCTCTTTGGTTGGCGTTGTTGGCGTTTTCCTCGCTCCGAGTTATACCGTTGCTTATGCATCAATTATGATCATCGGCTTGGGCGTTGGAAATATGTTCCCGATTATTTTCTCTCTTGCATTGGCTAAAATGCCTGAACGTGCCAATGAGATCTCCGGATTGTTGATTATGTCTGTTTCGGGTGGCGCATTTATTCCACTGGTAATGGGTTATGTAAGCTCAACCTCCG
This sequence comes from Prolixibacteraceae bacterium, assembly GCA_947475715.1. GTDB lineage: Bacteria > Bacteroidota > Bacteroidia > Bacteroidales > Prolixibacteraceae > JAAFHB01. Next base: position 11,879 of record CANJNY010000044.1, on the reverse strand, counting down.
GTCCTCTTGCCAGCATTTTTGTGGTTGGCGGATGTATGATTTATATCCTTTGGGTCTCCTTCTTCGTAAGAAAGAGCCAGGCTGCATAATTATTGCATTAGTCACCGGGTGACTCTTCATGTCCTGAACAGTCACCCGATGACTAAAGGACACGAACAGTCACCCGGTGACTTCACTCCGAAAATAAACCTATGAAAAAATATTTCTTTATCATTCTGCTATTCTGTTTGTCGGCCGGGCTTTCAAATGGTCAGCAAAAATTGGCATCTAACGGTGAAATCCCAATTCTTGCCTGGTATAGTATTCCATCCGGTGAAACAACGGTTGAACGTTACCTCGAAATGAAGGAGGCAGGAATAACTTATCAGTTTAACGGATATTCAAATGCCGAAGAAGTGCAGAAAGCACTGGATGTTGCACAGAAGACCGGGATTAAGATGGTGATCTCCTGTCCCGAATTAAGAACTGATCCGGAGAAAACGGTTAAACGGTTCATGAACCATCCCGCACTGGTGGGATATCACCTTCAGGATGAACCTTCAATAAGTCAGTTAAAAGGACTTGGCGAATGGGGCAGACAAATTAAGGCAATCGACAAAAAACATTTTTGTTACGTGAATCTTTTCCCTAATCATGCCGACTCAATACAACTTGGAACCAAGGATTATTTGGTCTATGTGAGGGAGTACATTAAACAGATACCCGTCCAGTTTATCTCCTTCGACTATTATCCCATAATGAAGGATCGTATTTCCAAAACCTGGTATAATAATCTTGAGCAGGTTTCGGGTGAAGCAGTAAAGGCAGGTTTGCCCTTCTGGGCATTTGCATTGACTACAAATTACGATAATGATCATGTGACCCCGCAAACCCTTGCGGCCATGCGTCTTCAGGTTTACAGTGACCTGGCTTACGGTGCACAGGGGATACAATATTTCACTTACTGGTCAGCCACCTCAATGAATGCCCCATCCGGTGAAGACCAGCGCGGAGCTCCGATTACAGCAGCCGGAAAACGAAGCGTTGTCTATGACCGTGTTAAACTTATGAGCCAGGAGATTAAAAACCTTTCGGGAGTTTTTCTTGGTTCAAAAGTGGTCTCTGTAAGACATACCGGTAAAGGGATGATTCCTGGTGGAACTATTCGCCTGACAACACTTCCAAAGGAAATCAAAGTTCTCGATACAAACGGTGCTCCGGCACTTGTTTCGGTATTGGAAAACGGCGGGAATACCTTTCTGGTTATTGTAAATAAGGACTTTCTGAGCAGTATTAATGTCACCGTATTTGGCGATGAATCGGTGAACAAAGTGCTTAAAGATGGAACAGTAGTCCCTGCAAGCGCTTATGAAAACTCCATGGAACTCGACCCGGGTGATGCCGAAATCTTTATGTTCCCAACGGCAAAAAAATAAAGAATGACCCGGATAAATTCATTGATAGCGTTTTTTGTTTTTCTTGCCGCGTCACTTTGTGCTCAGGAAAAACTTGCAAACAAAGGTGTAATGCCCATTAATGCTTACGCCTTTATTCCAATGAATCAGATCAATCTGACCCGCTTCCTGGAGGTTAAGGAGTCAGGCATAAATCTGGTTATCGATAATTTTCCGGATATCGCGGCAATGAAAAAAGGGCTTGATCTTGCAGAAAAGGCCGGTATTAAACTTCTGCTTTCATGTCCTGAATTAAAAAGTGAACCCGAAAAGACCGCCGGTTTATTTATGAATCATCCTGCAATGGGTGGTTACTATATTTATGATGAGCCGGGAATGTCACTTTTCCCTGAATTAAAAAACTGGTGCAAGAGGATTCAAACGGTCGATAAGCAACATCTTCTTTATGTGAATATATGGCCCGATTTTGCGGGCCCTTCGTTATTAAAGGCTGATAGTTATAAAACCTTTGTATCCGAATTTTTAAAAGAATTACCTGTTCAGGTTGTCTCATTTGATTACTATCCGGTAATGGCAAACCATTTATCGAAGAGCTGGTATCAGAATCTGGAGCTTATTTCAACAGAATCTAAAAAGGCAGGATTACCTTTTTGGGCCTTTGCACTAACCTCTAATTATGATGCCGATCACATCATGCCTCAGACTCTTGCGGCCCTAAGACTTCAGTCGTTTAGCAACCTGGCGTATGGAGCCCAGGGAATTTGCTATTATGAATATTGGGATAGAACCCCCACATCGGCAGCTCAGGAAGATGACCGCGGTGGACCGATTAATGCTGCCGGCAAAAGGACCGTTGTCTTTGATCGGGTAAAACAGATGAGCGCTGAAATCCAGGCTCTATCACCTCTCTTCTTAGGGGCAAAGACGATCAGTGTCCGGCATACGGGCAAAGGGATGATTCCTGTTGGAACGATTCGTCTGACAACACTTCCAAAACCAATAAAAGTTTTGGATACCAACGGCGCTCCTGCATTGGTTTCAGTATTGGAAAACGGGGAGAACACCTTTCTGGTCGTGGTCAATAAGGATTTTCTCAACAGTATCAACCTTACCGTTTACGGCGACGAAACAGTGAAAAAAGTGCTTAAGGACGGAACACTTGTACCTGCCAGTAACTATGAAAGTACATTGGAACTTGATCCGGGAGATATTTCAGTGTTTATGTTTCCATCGGAACGAAGGTAGTTTAAAGTATTATAAATTAACAGACTAAAATTAATATGCTGATTCGATTTGGAACTCTTGCAATTGCAATGCTGTTTGCATCTACCGCCCTTCTGCGGGCAGGCCTGGCTCCTGTAAATTATGCCGGTTATGTGAACCCTATTCTGGGAACCGACTTTCATGGTCACACATTTCCCGGAGCTGCTCTTCCGGGCGGAATGGTTCAACTTGGCCCCGATACCGACATCCAGGGTTGGGACTGGTGCTCAGGATATCATTACAGTGACAGCTCAGTGATGGGTTTCAGTCACCTCCACCGCAGCGGTATGGGTGCGGGAGACTGGGGGGATATTATGTTCATGCCCACAACCGGCGAACTTAAAATTGTACCAGGTACTAAAGATAAACCCGGTGAAGGATACCGTTCACAGTTTTCACATACCGAAGAGGCCGCTTCTGCAGGTTACTATGCTGTTAAGCTCAAGGATTATGGAATTAAAGTAGAATTGACCGTTTCTGAACGTGCCGGATACCATAAATATACTTTTCCTAAATCGGAAGCCTCCCATATTTTAATCGATATGAATCATGGGATCGGCGACAAGTGTACAAGTGCTCAGATTAAAATTATAAACAATACCGAAATTGAAGGGCACCGCCGATCTGATGGATTTGTAGATAATCAAAACGTATATTTCTTTGCAAAATTCAGCAAACCATTCAAAGCGTCCGGTACATGGGATAAGAAAGATATTAAACCAAATTCAAAAGAGGGCTCAGGAACTCAGATTGGGGCATGGGTCGATTATGTTACTTCTGAAAATGAAACCGTTGAGGTGAAGGTTGGAATCTCCTATACCAGTATTGCCCAGGCTCGTCTAAACCTTGAAAAGGAGATACTTCTAAGAAACTTTGATCAGGTTAAAGAGTCCGCAAAGGCAAAGTGGAACAAAGCCTTGTCACGGATTGAAATTGAAATGGACAAGACCAGTGATGTTAAGTCTGTCAATCAAAAAATGGAAACCTTCTACACCGCTCTTTACCACTCCTTACTCTTCCCTGCTACATTCAGCGATGTGGATGGAAAATATATGGGATTGGATGACAAAGTGCATTCAACCAATGGTTTTACCTACCGGAGTGATTTTTCACTTTGGGATACTTTCCGGGCAGAAATGCCTCTTTTAACCCTGGTAGAACCCTCAAGAAGCAATGATGGAGTCAATACCTGGATTGCCCAATACCTGCAGGGCGGCTGGCTGCCAACTCCTCAGCAGTTCGGAAACAGCTATACCAATGATATGATCGGAGACCATCCTGTTGTTGCAATTTTAGATGCCTATAAAAAGGGGATTAAAAATTTTGATTTAAAGAAAGCTTACGAAGCGGTGCGGAAAAATGCGATGGAGACTCCTCCTTCAAATCATCGTTCCGAAGGCCGTACGGGATTGCAGGATTATCTCAAATACGGATATATACCCTATGACAAGGTGCGTGAATCTGTTTCCAGAACCCTTGAATATGCCTTCAATGACTGGTGCGTTGCTCAGTTGGCAAAAGAGGCAGGGAAGATGGATGACTATGAACTTTTTATGAAAAGGGCTTTAAATTATAAAAATGTAATGGATCTAACCACCGGGTTTGCACGCCCAAAAGACAGTAATGGAAAATGGCTTGATCCATTTGATCCCAAATTTGTGGGACACGGTAAGGATCGTCATTATACCGAGGCAAATGCATGGCAATATACACTCTTTGTACCTCATGATGTGCAAGGGGTAATTAACCTCTCAGGTGGACGGCCAAATTTTGTGGCAAGACTGGATTCACTTTTTACGACAAGTTCTGAAATAAAAAGTTCAGTCCCCGATATAACGGGTTTGATTGGACAGTACGCACATGGTAACGAACCTGGTCATCACACGGTATATTTGTATAATTATGCAGGTGCTCCATGGAAAACCCAGGATTTGGCCCGTAAAGTAATGGATGACCTCTACACTACCGGTCCGGCAGGATTATGTGGAAATGAAGATATGGGGCAGATGTCGGCGTGGTATGTCCTAAGTTCAATGGGCTTTTATCCGGTAGCTCCAGGCCAGAATATCTATTCCATTGGAAGTCCGCTTTTTAGTAAAGTGACGATCCATCTGGATAAAACCTTTGGAAATGCAGAGAAATTCGTGATCGAATGCCGTAATTCCTCCAAAGCGAACAAATATATTCAGTCTGCAACCTTGAATGGTAAACCGTTGAATAAACCCTGGTTCGATCATTCGGGTATTAAAAACGGAGGCATACTGGTCTTTGTTATGGGGGCAGAACCAAATAAAAGCTGGGGCAGCGAGGAGTCTGCTGCTCCACCGTCTATGACGAAATAATTTATTGGGCCTTGAATTTAATAGATTCAGGTTTTGCATAAAATGATGAATGGATTTTTAGTGAATTATTTATAGTCCCTTTAGGGATATAATATGGACTGAATTTCAAAATCAGGTGGGGTTCCGTTCCCTTTTGAACAATGTTGAGAAGCTTACTAAAAACTTTTACCGGGTTACCGGATAACTAAATTAACGAATGAGAAAAATACTGTTACTTGGCACATTGGTACTAATCATCTTTTTCAAGATTAGTGCACAGGAAAAACTAACATCTTCAAAGCCCCTCCCCATCATGGCATGGGCAGGGATTCCTGAAACTGAATCCAATCCTGAACGATTCCGCGAGTTAAAGGAGATGGGGATCAATGTGAATCTTTCAAACTATGCCTCAGCCGATGCAATGCAAAAGGGGCTCGATCTGGCTCAGCAGGTTGGAATAAAAATGGTCACCTCGTGTCCTGAGCTAAAAAGCGATCCCGAAACGACGGTAAAACGGTTTATCAACCATCCCGCTCTTGCAGGATATTTCCTTCGGGACGAACCCGTCCGGAAAGATTTCGCAGATCTTGCTGCCTGGGCCAAACGAATTGAAGCCATCGATAAAAACCATTTCTGTTTTGTGAATCTGATTTCGAGCATCAATACAACAAAATCAGATGCACTTGGAACAGCTAACTATGCTGAGTATGTCAATACTTTTGCCACCGAAGTGCCATCACAACTTCTCTCCTTTGATTTTTATCCGATCCTCACCGAGGGAATTCACGAAAGCTGGTATGCCGGTCTGGAAGTGTTTTCTGCCGAAGCAAAGAAGTTAGGCAAACCTTTCTGGGCATTCGGACTCGCAAGCTCCTATAATGAACTCCATCCGATTCCGACAATTCCTGCTTTAAGACTTCAGTTATATAGTAATCTGGCCTATGGTGCCCAGGGTCTGGAATTTTGGGCTTATTGGATGTCTCCGGGATTGCGTTGTGCTCCAATCGGATTGGACGGCAAACGGACGGTGGTTTATGACCGAATTAAAGCAGTAAATAATGAGATTCAAAATCTGGCAGCTGTATTTGCAGGTGCAAAAGTGGTCTCCGTTAAGCATACCGGTGTTGTGATTCCTAAAGGAACATTGCAGTTAAGTACACTTCCGTCAGCCATAAAAGTCTTCGAGACTGAAGGTGCCGGGGCACTGGTTTCTATCCTTGAAAATGGCGCCAACACCTTCTTTATGGTAGTCAACCGCGATCTGAACAAGAGCCTTCCAATCACAATCTTAGGCGATGAGTCATTAAAACGGGTACTAAAGGACGCAACAGTCGTTAAGTCCGCAGCCTATTCAAATACTACCGAAATTGAGCCGGGAGATGTTGCAATTTATATGTATCCTACTAAAAAATAGCTAAGAATGAAAAATCTGATAGTACTTGGCATTCTTGTAATTGCCTCATTGGGACAAGCTATGTCGCAGGAAAAGTTGAAACAAACAGGTCTCATTCCGGTGATGTCATGGGGAGGGATAGCCCAGAGTGAGGTGTCTGTCTCCAGTTATAAAAAACTTAAAGATGTCGGGGTGAATATTGATATCGCTTTCTTTTCAAGTGCCGATGCAATTGCCACTGCCCTGGACGCTGCCGCAAAAGCAGGCATAAAGCTGATGATCTCATGTCCGGAACTAAAAGCTGAACCTGAGAAAACTGTAAACAGATTCAAAAACCACCCTGCACTTGAAGGGTATTACCTCTCTGATGAACCTTTCAAGGTGCAGTTTCAGGAATTGGCCGACTGGCAAAAACGAATTAAAAGTGCAGACGGAAACCATTATTGTTTTGTAAACCTTCTGCCGAACATCAATTCAAATCAGAGTAAGTTCGGAACAAAGGATTATAAAGAATATATTGACTCGTTTGATAACCTTTTTCCGGCACCCTATATCTCTTTCGACTTTTACCCGGTTGTGGATGGTGGATTGCATCCCCGTTGGTTTGAGAATCTTGAATTCTTTGCCAATAAATATAAAACCGAGGGGAGACCATACTGGGCTTTTGCCTTGACCACCTCCTACTTGGCTTACTCAGATGATGCCGTTCAACCCTCGCTAAATGATTTTTACCAATTATATAACAGCTATAAACCTGAAAAAACCTTCGTACACGATATCCCAACCCTTGCCTCCCTGAGGTTGCAAATCTATGCAGACCTTGCTTATGGAGCACAGGGAATTGAATACTGGAGTTTCCGCGGCTTCGGTTCCCCGCTCGATGCGCAGGGAAAAAGGACCATCGTTTTCGACCATTTGCAAAAGGTAAGTAATGAGATCCAGCAACTCTCCGGGGTGTTTTTAGGTGCAAAGATTCTCTCTGTTGCCCAAACGGGAATGGATATCCCTCGTGAAACAACCCGGCTGTCTCTGCTGCCCAAACCAATTAAACTTCTTGAAACAATAGGGGAAGGCGCGGTTGTTTCTGTACTTGAAAATGGAAATAACACCTTTGTGGTGATCGTTAACAGGGATTTTAAAAACGCTATGAAACTTATTATTTCAACCGATGATTCGGTGAAAAAAGTACTCAAAGACGGATCATTAATCCCGGCAACCGAGTATGCAAATTCAACAGAGGTTGAACCGGGAGATGTGGCAATTTATTGTTATCCGACTGCCGGTAAAAGGGCTAAATAAAAAGTTTAAAGGTCAAAATGCAAAGTCAAAATGCAAAGTATACTTCGATTTAATAGGTATGTGATGTACTCTCTGAGAAGTGTAAATTGTTTTCTAAGTAGAGTGATGTGCTCTCTGAATAGTTTAAGGTGCTCTTTGAATAGTTTAATGTGTTCTCTCAAAAGTTTACAGCACCTTCTGAAAAGTGTTGAGTGCTCTCTGAAAAGTAAAAAGTACCTTCTGAAAAGTGTTTAGTGCTCTCTGAAAAGTACAAAGTACCTTCTGAAAAGTGTTGAGTGCTCTTTGAAAAGTACAAAGTACCTTCTGAAAAGTGTTTAGTGCTCTCTGAAAAGTACAAAGTACCTTCTGAGAAGTGTTGAGTGCTCTTTGAAAAGTACAAAGTACCTTCTGAAAAGTGTTGAATGCTCTCTGAAAAGTAAAAAGTACCTTCTAAAAAGTGTTTAGTGCTCTCTGAAAAGTAAAAAGTACCTTCTAAAAAGGGAAAGTAGAATTATTTAAGAGTAAAGTAATAAAATTTGAAATACAGAGTGCAAAAATTAAAATGCAAGATCTTTGTTAATTTTGATAAGCAGTGAAATTAAAACCCCGCAAGGGTTGAATATTAGTTACCGTTGGTGAAAACTATGGCTAAAGTAACGCGATACGTCTTAAATAGTGATGACCAAAGGTAAAATCCACGGCTAAAGTAACACTTTACGGGTTGTATATTAATGGCCGCAGACAAAACCTGCGGTTAAGTAACCCTGCAAGGGTTCAATCTGAATAACCGTGGGTGAAACCCACGGAAAAGGAAACGACCAACAAGCCAAACCCAACCCTGAAGGGGTTGAACATGAAATTTAAAGTATTGATATAAAATAATATAAAAGCAAAAAAACAAATGAAAAAAGAACAACTACAAAAAATCCTTGCCGATATCAGCGCCGTTAAGATTGCCGTTATCGGAGATTTCTGTCTCGATGCCTATTGGTTCATCGATGAGGCGATGAGTGAAATTTCGGTTGAAACAAACCAGGCTACACGTCCTGTCAGAACCCAGAAATATTCTTTGGGCGGAGCCGGTAACGTTACCAATAACCTGGCCGCAATGAATATTAAGGATATCCGCGCCTTTGGTGTGATCGGAACCGATCCTTTTGGTGCCGAAATGGTCCGCGTAATGAAAGCTACCGGTATTGAGCCGCGAAATCTTCTTATCCAGGAGGATAACTGGTACACCCATGCCTATGCAAAACCTTATATCGATGACAAGGAGTTAAATCGTGTAGACTTTGGTAACTACAACCAATTATCCATCGAGACAGCTGACCGTTTAATTGCCAGTCTGGTTAAGGAAATTCCGGAAGTCGATATCGTTATCATCAACCAGCAGGTTCCATCAGGAATTCACATCGATTATTTTAAACAAAGGTTGGTGGAGGTAATTGCACAATTCCCTCAAAAAACCTTCATCGTCGATAGCCGTAATTTTAACGATTATTATACAGGTGCTATCCGCAAAATGAATGACACCGAAGCTGCACGGTTGTGCGGAATGGATAAAAAACCTGACGAGGTTGTCCTTTACGCTGAAATTGTATCTTCAGCAAATGAACTTTATAAAAGGTACCAGAAACCCCTCTTTATCACCAGGGGCAGTAAAGGTTCCCTGACCATTGATGAGAATGGAATATCCGAAATTCCGGGACTTATGATCTTGTCAAAGGTCGATACTGTTGGTGCAGGTGATAGTTATCTTGCAGGTGCCGCATCGTCATTGGCTGCCGGCTATTCGATGAATGTCGCAGCTCAGATTGGATCGTTTGTGGCAGGTGTTACGGTTCAGAAACTGTTCCAGTGTGGAACGGCAACCCCTGAAGAGATCCTTGCAATGGGTGCTGAGCCCGATTTTATTTTCTCCTCTGAACTTGCGGAAGATAAACGTCATGCCAAATATATTCCGGGTACTGAAATTGAGATTGTAAACAAATGGGAACATCAGCCACAGATTGAACATGCAATTTTCGATCATGATGGTACTATTTCCACCCTGCGTGAGGGTTGGGAACTGATTATGGCACCAATGATGATCAAGGCAATTCTGGGAGACAAATATTTTGAAGCAGACGAGGCATTGTATCAAAGAGTTAAAGAACGCTCGGATGAGTTTATCGATAAGACGACAGGAATTCAGACCCTTGTTCAGATGAAAGGGTTGATTGAGCTGATCCGTGAATTCGGTTGTGTTCCCGAAGATAAAATCCTCGACGAATTTGGATACAAACAGATTTACAACGACGAGTTGCTGATCATGGTTAAAGAGCGTGAATTGAAATATGCCAATGGTGAACTCTCGCTTGAAGATTTTACACTTAAAAATGCCGTATTATTTCTTGAGAAACTTCATACCGCAGGAGTTAAACTTTATTTGGCAAGTGGTACCGACGAAGCCGATGTAAAGAGCGAGGCAAAAGTATTAGGTTATGATCACCTCTTCGAGGGGCGTATCTACGGAGCAGTGGGAGATATCACGAAGGAGGCCAAGAAAATCGTACTTGACCGTATTCTCGATTCAATAGGGGAATCTGCATTGGGGAAGGTTGCCACTTTTGGTGATGGACCGGTCGAAATGCGTGAAACAAACAAAAGGGGCGGAATCTCTATCGGAGTTGCCAGCAATGAACTGCGTCGTTACGGTCTTAACGAAAGTAAACGTACTCGCCTGATCAAGGCGGGCGCTGATGTAATCATCCCAGACTTCTCGCAGGTGTCACAAATACTTAGTTTATTGAATATTAAATCATAAATTATGCCCTACCCAAAATTGGACCGCGACCGGTTATCGGTAAAAAAACTGGTCGACCGGAAAAACAAGGTTTATATTGAGAAGGATCACGTCCCTGTAACTCAAAAACCGGCACACCTCTCGGAGTTAGGGGTTAGCCTGATTGAGAAAACAGTGGTCCGTATCCGTATGGCCCGCGAGGGTGGGCGTTCCCGAATGCTTACTTTCGGTGCCCATACCATTAAAAACGGGATGGCACCAACTTTGATTGCATTAATGGAAGAGGGTTGGGTAACCCACCTCTCCACCAATGGCGCGGGTATTATCCATGACTGGGAGTTTGCCTTCCAGGGAAAATCGAGCGAGGATGTGCGCGAAAATGTTGAACTCGGACAGTTTGGAATCTGGGACCATACCGGTTTTAATATCAATCTGGCACTAATCGTTGGCGCTTATCAAGGGCTTGGTTATGGTGAGTCGGTAGGGAAGATGATCTCCTTGGAAGGATTAGAGATTCCTGAAATCTCAACCTTACATCAGGAAGTAATTAATCTTCTTGCTACGAATCCTGAGCAAGCTGCTGCAGCTGCTGATTTTGCAGGTGTGATTCAGAAATTTAAGCTTAAGTCTGGATTCATGAGCATCCCTCACCCTTATAAACGGTATTCCGTTCAAGCGCGGGCTTTTGAACTTGGGATTCCATTTACTGGTCATCCTATGTTTGGCTGTGATATTATTTACAACCATCCGATGAATCATGGTGCTGCCATTGGACGTGTGGCTCAGAACGATTTCCTGAGTTTTGCAAAGAGTGTAAGCAATCTCGACTATGGCGTTTATATGTCTATCGGTTCAGCAGTGATGTCACCGATGATCTTTGAAAAAGCATTGTCAATGTCTCAAAATCTCATTATGCAGGAGGGGGGCCATATCGATAACCATTATATGTTGATTGTCGACCTTGCCAAATCAGAATGGGACTGGAATAAGGACGGAGAACCTCCGATGGATAATCCCGGTTATTACCTCCGTTATTGCAAAACCTTTAACCGGATGGGGGGAGAGATGCATTACCTGACTGCCGATAACCGAGATTTCTTGCTGGCTATCTATCAGAAGCTGAATGAAATAATTTGACGATTTGACAATTCCATAATTCGACAATTCCATAATTCGACAATGGGACAATTCGATGATGTGACAAGGTGCTAATTTACTAATTTGCAAATGGGCAATGTTCTTCAGCATGATATTTCAAACCCCGAAGGGGTAACATGATTATAGCGAAACAGGTAATACAATCATCAATCCAAACCCCTGAAGGGGTAACATGATTATAGCGAAACAGGTAATACAATCATCAATCCAAACCCCGAAGGGGTAACATGATTATAGCAAATCACAGAATATTATCAACCATCAAAATCCTGAAAGGGTGACATGAT
>CANJNY010000043.1 GCA_947475715.1 Prolixibacteraceae bacterium | reverse complement strand
AGTTCGTTCTCTTTCCTTCTCAATATCTTCAATGAACTCTTTTATCTCAATTTGTCCATTCACCCAAATCTCTTCCGGCGAAAGTTCGGCAAACGTAATTCATTTTTTTGAAACTCAACAATAAATCCTGAATTTCTTAATCTAAATACGATTCCCTATTTTCCCTTAAATCTCTCAGTGAACGCCGATCTCTTCACGCTAAAACAGCTCCCTGAAATCGTGGTGCAAATGTAAACGGTTTTTCCACATCTTCAACAAATGTTACAAAAAAAAGACAAAAAAAAGACATGGCTATATAATTATCTAAATTACAACAGGATAAAAAAGGTTTTGAGATTCTAAATAGCAATTCCAAGCGCTGGCAAAACCTTTAAATACGCTAACTGAAGTTCAGAAATGCGCGAAATGGATCAAATTTAAGTAAAAAACAAAAATCCAATAAAGCGCTTAGGGGTCAATTAAACGTTTAAATTAACTCAAACTAGATAATGAGATGTTTTATTTATCAAATATGCTATTTTTACAAAGTCTAAAAAATAAAATAAAAGTGTCTGATTGCATAGTAATTATTCCAACATTCAACGAGAAAGAGAATATCAAACAGATAATTCTGAAAGTTTTCTCACTTCGTGAAGATTTTAACATACTTATTATAGATGACAATTCGCCAGATGGAACTGCTGATATAGTTCGTGAATTAGTTGCCATATATAGTGAAAAGCTTTTTTTAATAGAGCGTAAAGGAAAATTAGGTTTGGGCACTGCATATCTGGCAGGTTTTAAATGGGCCATGGATCACAACTATGAATATATCTTTGAAATGGATGCCGATTTCTCACATGATCCGAATGATCTTGTTCGACTTAAGGAGGCATGCCAGAAGCAATCTGCTGATCTGGTGATAGGATCTCGCTATATATCAGGAATCAATGTAATAAACTGGCCATTAAAACGGGTTCTTATGTCTTATTTTGCTTCCGTTTTTGTGAGAAAAATAACAGGACTGAAAATTATGGATACCACAGCCGGATTCATATGTTATAGACATACTGTATTGGAAATCCTTAATGCAGAAAACATCAAGATGAAAGGATATGGATTTCAGATTGAAATGAAATTTAAAACCTGGAAATATGGGTTTAAGATTATTGAGATTCCAATTATCTTCACCGACAGAAAAGAGGGTACTTCCAAGATGAGTGGCGGAATTTTTGGAGAAGCATTCACCGGGGTTATTCAAATGAAGATAGCGAGTTTTTTCAGAAATTACCTAAAAAAGCCGATCAAACAAACAACAGATTAGGTTGATTATCCAAACAAGACACACATATTATTTGAACCATAAAAAGTTGAATGAAATACTATTGATTCATAATTTTTAGTTAATTTCACTCCATAAATGGTGACTACCACAATAAATTACTAAACTATTTTTAAATAATCATGAGAGACATCGTCATCAAAGACGCCAGAGTTATCAACGAAGGTAAAATCCTTAGAGACATCAGTATTCTTATTCGAAACGGCATTATTGAAAAAATATTCAGGGATGAAGTCCCTGCCAACATTTTGGCACAATCAGAGGTAATTGATGCTTCAGGCAAATTTCTTCTTCCTGGCATTATTGACGACCAGGTCCATTTCAGAGATCCTGGGCTCACGCACAAAGGGGATATCGAAACAGAGTCAAAAGCTGCAATTGCCGGAGGGATTACCTCTTTTATGGAGATGCCAAATACAATCCCACAAGCGATAACCCATGAACTACTGGAACAAAAATACAATCGCGCATCAGAAGTCTCACTCGCAAACTACTCCTTTTATATCGGAGCAACGAATGATAATCTTGAAGAGCTGTTAAAAACAGATCCGACAAAGGTTTGCGGGATAAAAGTATTTATGGGTTCATCAACAGGAAATATGTTGGTTGACAATACTGAAACGCTATCTGCATTATTCTCAAAGTCAAAAATGTTAATTGCCACGCATTGCGAGGACGAACAAATTATACAAGCCAATATTGCACTGGCCCGTGAGAAGTATGGTGAAGAGGTTCCAATGAGCGAACATTCGAAAATCAGAGATGCCAATGCCTGCTTTAAATCAACTTCAAAGGCTGTTGAACTGGCGAAAAAATTTGGTACCAGATTGCACGTTCTCCACCTTTCGACTGCCGGTGAGATTGCCTTATTTGAATCAGGACCGGTTAAAAATAAAAAAATAACCAACGAAGTATGTGTTCATCACCTGTGGTTTTCCGATGCAGATTATGAAAAAAAGGGTACACATATTAAATGGAATCCTGCAATTAAAACTGCAAATGACCGACAGGCACTTCTTAAAGGAATTGCCGAAAACAGAATCGATGTGATAGCAACAGACCATGCCCCGCACACACGCGAAGAAAAGGATCAGACCTACTTTAAATCACCTTCAGGGGGACCGCTTGTTCAACATTCCCTTATTGCGATGCTCGAAATGAGCCGCAACGGTAAGATCTCCATGGAGAAAGTTGTTGAAAAAATGTGCCATGCACCAGCTGATTTATTTGGAATCGAGAAAAGGGGTTATATAAGAAAAGGATACAAAGCCGATCTTGTAATAGTTGATGCCTCACGCTGGACTGTTACCAAAGAAAATATCCTGTCTAAATGCGGATGGTCACCTTTCGAGGGAGAATCATTTTACTATTATATCAATCAGACATTTGTAAACGGAATACTCGTTTATGAAAACAATAATCCAAATACCAGAGGAACTTTCCATGAGGAAGTCAAAGGTGAAAGGCTTACTTTCAACCGGAATCAATCCTAGTTCGTTATTTATCATAGGCATAATTCTCATTGCCGGCTCCTGTCATTCGCCGGTAAAGGAAAAGAAACCTTTGGGGGAATCCTTTGGAAAAATCATCTATGATACCTATGTCATCAACCGTGACTCTACCGATACATGGGGTGACGAATGCCTGGCTGGTCTTAAACGGCAGGAGATGATTAATTTCCTCTTTGATAAAGTATACAATGGGGAAATTATCCCAACTGATTATTTTACAGGTGAAAAAATAGGCCTCAATAAATTAAAAACCGATGAATCAGAAGGGCTGTTTTCCAGAAAAAGCATCAGTAAGATCCAGTTTGAGGAGCAATGGTTTTGGGACAAAGAGAAATCTGAAATAGCCAAACGAATCCTTTCGATAACAATTGCCTATGAGGTTTACGACAATGCCGGCAAATCCAGAGGGCAGAAGCCCATTTTCAAGCTCGTATTTAATAACTAAAATTACACCTGCTTCATTAAGAACCTTGCCGTGGTTCTGGTTCGTTGTGCTACAAGGACCGTTCTTTTTTCGATCATTTGGTGAATAACCTCTTCGGTATAATACCTGATCGTCAGTAATTCCAGCCCTTCGTTATAATGAACAACAAATTTATTCTTCAGATCCGAGATTAAATGGTCAAAACCTCTTTCAGGGTGATCGATTGCAACAGAAAAATTCATCGCTGATTGTTGAACAAGATTCACTTTTATCCTGTAATGGGCAAAAAGTTTATAAATTTTACTAATGCTCTCCTCCGCAATAAAAGAAAAATCGAGCGGTGAGATAGTTATCAGGATAAGATCCTCTTTAGATATGAAAACAGGAACATAGTTCATCACATGGTCAATCCGGCAAATAACGGAGCCATTCTCAAGTGGTTGAATAAACGAGCGGACATAGAGCGGGATATCTTTTTCAACCAGAGGTTTCATCGTTTTTGGGTGAATCACCTTAGCACCATAGTAGGTCATTTCAACCGCTTCGCGATATGAAAGCATGTCAAGTTTTTGAGTAACATTGAATTTGTGCGGATCCGCATTCATAATTCCTTGAACATCCTTCCAGATGGTAACACTATCAGAGTCGAGCATATTTGCAAGTACTGCAGCAGTATAATCCGATCCTTCACGTCCCAGTGTCGTCGTTTGATCAGTCACCGTTGCGCCGATAAATCCCTGAGTGACATAAATCCGGTTTTCATTAAAATTAAATTTCGAATGTATTAATCCGCTTGAGAGTGACCAGTCGATATTGCCTTCACGCCAGGTTGCATCGGTTCGTAATCCTGTTCGGATATCAATCCACCGGTTTTTAATCCCCACATAATTAAGATATGCACTTGTAATTTTAGTTGAGAGGATTTCCCCCAGTGAGACAATCTGGTCGTACTCAAAATCATAATCGAGTGAAGGTGGATGCGCCAGCCTGATATTGAGTTGTTCAAAATCCGAACTTAAAGTGAGTTTGACTTCTTCTGAAAAATCGTTAAAAAGATTCTCGATAATGGCTGAATGAAATTGCTTTAGAGTATTAATATTAACTAATAATTCTTCCCTGTTCTCATTAAAATAATTTTTAGCCAATACTTCAAGCGAATTAGTCGTTTTCCCCATCGCCGAAACAACAATAACCAATTGATCCGGATATTCCTGAATAATTGAGGCCAAATTCCTGACCCCATCAGCATCTTTAACCGATGCACCGCCAAACTTGAATACCTTCATCTGTAATTTGTTATATAATATGTTTGAAATCAGGTTTAAAATAACAAAATTATATAAAACATCAGGGATATACGGGTTTGTATCAAAATAAAATCTCAAAAATATATTTTGTATCTTTGTTGGCCTTAAAAAGTAAAAAGTAAAATACAAATAACTATATTATAATTAATTACATGGCATTTATTAACGAGAATTACCTGAAATTAAAAGCTGGATATCTATTTCCGGAGATTGGCCGAAGGGTCAGAGAATTTGCCGCAGCAAATCCGGACAAAGACATTATCCGAATGGGCATTGGGGATGTTACCCAACCTTTGACACCAGCGATTTTGAAAGCTTTCCATGATGGTGTGGCAGAAATGGGGGATAAAAACACCTTTAAAGGTTATGGCCCTGAACAGGGATATGATTTTCTAAGAGAAGCAATCGCAAAAAATGATTATCAGAAGCGAGGTGTTGAGATCACTGCAGATGAAATTTTTGTCTCTGACGGCTCAAAGTGTGACACAGGGAATATACAGGAAATTTTTGGGGACCAGAATATTATTGCTATTTGTGATCCGGTATACCCGGTTTATGCCGATACGACAGTAATGTCCGGAAAAACAGGTGAATGTCAATCGAATGGCTATTTTGATAAAATAATTTATATGGCATGTAACGAAGCCAACGGGTTTATTCCCGAGTTACCTGCCACCCGGCCCGACCTGATTTTCCTTTGCTTTCCGAATAATCCTACGGGAACAGTAGCCAGCAGAGAAATTCTGAAAAGCTGGGTCGATTATGCTCTTGCCAACAAGAGTATCATTTTATTTGATGCTGCCTATGAAGCTTATATAACAGATGATTCAATTCCTCATTCCATTTTTGAAATTGAAGGGGCAAAGAATGTAGCTATTGAATTCAGGAGTTTTTCTAAAACTGCAGGATTCACGGGTACCAGATGTGCTTTCACCGTAATTCCAAATGAACTTTTCGCCTACGATCAGCATGGAAATCAGGTTGCAGTTAAACCACTTTGGATGCGCCGCCAGACTACAAAATTCAATGGTGTTTCATATCCGGTACAAAAAGCAGCAGCGGCGGTATATTCAGTGGAGGGGCAAAAGGAGGTTCAGCAGCTGATATGCTACTATCTTGAAAATGCACGTTTAATCAGGGAGAGCCTTACCGAATCTGGATATACTGTTTTTGGTGGTATTAATGCACCTTACGTATGGGTAAAAACGAAAAACAACCTCTCATCATGGGAGTTTTTCGATAAGCTACTCAACGACACCAATGTCGTTGGCACTCCGGGCTCCGGATTTGGCCCTTCAGGGGAGGGATACTTTCGCTTTTCTGCATTTGCCAACAGGGAAAATGTAATTAAAGCGATGGATCGTATTAAAAACCTTACCTACTAGACCACCAATAGAGGCCACAATCTCAACGTAAATGTGTTAAGGTTGTGGCCTGCCTTCATACCATAAAATTATCTGCAGATGAAAAAGGAAAAATACAATAACGCAGACAACTAAAAGCGACAAAAACACATCAATATAAAACATAGAATTCACAAATTGAACTGTAATTGCAAGAAGTTCCAAAGTTCATCTTTATTCAATCAAAAGGATAAAACATGTTAATTAGAAATATAAGGATCACTTTAATAATTCTGCTTCTTTCGTTTGGACTAAACTCTTTAGGCTATAGTCAGTTGTTTTTCCCCGAGGATATGGTTAATGTTAAGGGACAAGTAATCGATGAATTAACCAAAGAGGCAGTAGGATATGTCCAGGTAATCAATATGCGGATTCGTGGTGGGACAATGACCGATGCAAATGGGAATTTTTCGGTTCAGGCCGATCCGATGGATACGCTAACTTTCAAATCGCTCAATTACAAAGATAAGAAAGTCCCAGTCAGTTCAATCATTAATACCGAAAACGGAGTTGCCAAAATCACTATTTCACCCACACGAATATTGCTGGGACAAGTGGAAGTGGAGGGCTCCGGCCCCAAAGTAAATATGAATGGGATCAAAGTGGGCAAGTCAGTATCGGTACCGGTCGAATTAAGGAGTGACTATTTCGCATCCAAACCAAAAACGCTGACAGCACTGACCAAGCCGTTGTCTTTCATGTCGTATTATCTGAGTAAGGATGAAAAAGAAAAGCGGACTGCATTAACGGCAATTCATTCAGAGAAAGACTGGCAAATCCTGTCATTGGTATATAACAAAGATGTCATTCAGAAAGTATCTGGTTTTGAAGGCGATGTATTAGAGGATTTCATGCTCTATTGTAATGCCTTTAATAGTCTGCCAATAAATGCTTCAACATACGATGTTGAAAAGCGAATCAGGGAGTTACTTGTTGAATATATTGATAAAAAACTGAAGGAGAAACCACCAAAGCCGTGAAACTACCCCAATTTGAAGACATCGTCAATGCGCATGAGCGAATCAAAGGTTATGTGCACCACACCCCTGTATTTACAAGTTCCGCGATAAACCGGCTATTAGGATCAGAATTATTCTTTAAGTGTGAAAATTTTCAAAAAACAGGAGCATTCAAATTCCGGGGAGCATGCAATGCCGTCTTCTCATTAACTGATGAACAGGCAATCCATGGAGTAGGAACCCACTCTTCAGGTAATCATGCTGCTGCTTTGGCCCATGCCGCATCAATACGGGGAATCGAGTCACAAATTGTTATGCCATCCAATTCGCCGGAAATAAAGAAAAAAGCTGTTGCCAGTTATGGTGGGATAATCACCTTTTGCGAGCCCACACTTGAAGCCCGAGAATTAACACTTCAACGCATTGCTCTCCAGACAGGAGTTGAGATCATCCACCCATATAACAATTTTAATGTAATTGCAGGTCAAGGGAGCGCAGCGAAGGAGCTATTGGAGGCCTTTCCAGACCTGGAGTTGGTGTTGTGCCCGGTTGGCGGAGGAGGGTTATTGTCAGGAACAGCATTGTCTGTAAAATCGTTGTCGGCAAAATGCAGGGTTATTGCAGGTGAGCCCTCGGGGGCAGATGATGCGATGCGATCATTTAAAGCCGGGTATATCATACCATCAGTTCATCCTAAAACAATTGCCGATGGATTACTAACATCGTTAGGCGAGCTTAATTATGCCATTATCTGCCGCCATGTCGATAATATTATAACTGTATCCGAAGAATCCATTATTGAGGCGATGCGGATGATCTGGGAACGGATGAAAATTATTATTGAACCATCTGCTGCAGTTCCAGTAGCCGTACTTCTCGAAAACAAGGAGTTATTTCAGAACCTCAGGATCGGAATTATTCTATCCGGCGGAAACCTTGATCTTAAGAACTTACCCTTCTGAATATTACTCATATTCATATCATTCAGAAAACCACTTGCAGGTACAACTATTTTCATTTAAATTTGAAAAAAAAGAGCCATTGGAAATAAACAAAACAATATTAGGAATTGATCCCGGTTCAAATATTATGGGATATGGTGTCCTTAAGATTATAAAAAACAAGGCGCATGTTGTTGCCCTTGGGGTGATAAAAACTTCCGGATTTTCGGGCCATTATCAGAAACTTAGTCATATTTTTGACCGGACACTTTATCTTGTTGATGAATATAAACCTGATGAAACGGCTCTTGAAGCTCCTTTTTTTGGAAAGAATGTACAATCAATGCTTAAGCTCGGGCGGGCCCAGGGGGTTGCAATGGCCGCTTCGCTCTACCGGAATGTTCCAATATTCGAATATGCTCCACTTCGAATAAAGCAAGCCATAACCGGAAATGGTTCAGCCACCAAAGAGCAGGTTGCCTATTTTCTAAAGCAAATGTATCAGATTGAAATTATGCCAAGTGATCTGGATGCAACAGACGGATTGGCCACAGCTGTCTGCCATTTTCTACAGTTAAAGAATCCTGCTTCAGAAAACACCACAAAGAATTGGGCAGAATTTATTAAAAAGAATCCGGGAAGAGTAAGATAAGTGTGGTGCTTAGCTAAGTTGCACACTAATTTTTGCTGCGATTTCCAAAAATTGATCTGAAGTAAATTTCAATTTCGGTTTCAGGAAGTCAATATCACTTTCACTATTTAATGGAATCAGATGAATATGGGCATGGGCTACTTCCAATCCAAGAACTGCAACTCCCACTTTCTTACACGGAATAGCCTTCTTAAGAGCGATTGCAACACTTTTTGAAAAAAGGATTAGCCCGGCAAGATCATTATCTTCCAAATCAAAAAGGTAATCGGTTTCAATTTTAGGAATCACTAATACATGTCCGGTTGCAATGGGAAAAATATCCAGAAAAGCCAGGTAATGATCATCTTCTGCAACTTTATAACAAGGAATTTCGCCAGCCACAATTTTCGAGAAAATACCTGCCATTGCTAAATATTTTGTTAATTAAATACCTAACTCAATATTAATTATCTCGAATGGGATTATACCTGAAGGGACTTTAATATCGACGGTATCTCCAATTCTTTTTCCCAGCAATCCCTGTGCAATAGGTGTATTAACGCTTATCTTACCTATTTTTAAATCGGCTTCGTGTTCCGAGACGATCGTATAGGCCATAGTTGAATTATTTTGTCGGTTTTTGATCGTAACTTTATTCATGATCTGAACAACGTCCGTTTCAATTTTGGACTGATCGATAATTCTGGCGCTGGCGAGTTGAGTTTGCAACATCGAAATTTTAGCCTCCAGCATCCCCTGAGCATCTTTGGCTGCATCATACTCTGCATTTTCAGAGATATCTCCTTTCTCAATAGCCTCCCCTATATTTTTGGAAATAGCAGGTCTCTCGACATTAACCATTTGCTCCAACTCTGCCTTAAGCTTTTTCAGGCCTTCTGCAGAAATATAAGTAATTTTGCCCATAAGGTAATAAGTTTTACTGATATTACATAAAAAACAAGAAGAACTCCGGTATACCGGAACTCTTCCAGAATGAATAAATACAAATTTAAAAATTTTCTTTAACAAAAACACAAAATTCCGAGTGAAAAATTTTCCTGCTGAAATTTAGGCAGTTTTCCACTCCTACAAAAAACGCATAGATCTGATTTTGAAATACTTAAATCCCATATTAATTATCATGTCTGACGAATAATTAAGATTCATTTTAATTACCTTTGTAAGGTATAAAACAAATAAAATGTCTCGCTTAAAGCATATTAGATTTATAAAAGCTACTATTGCGGTGTTAATAATCTTTACATGGGTATGTTGCTCTAAAGATCAAAACTCATTTTTACCGCCGGTCAGGGTTAATATACCAATCTCATTAGTCAACTATAATTTTTTAACTATACCAGGAAATTCAACGGTTTTTGAGAACCAAGGGGTAAAAGGGGTTATTGTAGTGTGCGTCGATCCGACATCTTCACAATATTTTGCCTTCGATGCTTGTTGTCCTTACGAAAAAGATTATTCAGGGATAGTTATGGTCAAACCGGTTAAGAACCTTGTTTCACCACCGTTCACAATTTTCAGCAGTGATTTTTTCGGAATCTGCAATATTTGCGGGTCGAAGTTTAACCTTATGGGAGGAGGTCAGCCCGTAAAAGGACCTGCAACACATTATCTTCAGAGTTACCATGTCATAACCGGCTTCGAAAGCCTAACGATTACAAATTAGTCCGGGTGTAACTAAAAATGCAAAGTGCAAAAAGAAAAGTAAAGAATTAAATTCCGAAGTAAGATAACCTTAACACTTTTTATTTTGCACTTTGCAGTGATTTATATTATAACTAATACCTGTAATATTCTGGCTTATAAGGTCCGTTCATGGGCATACCAAGGTATTCTGCTTGCATTGATGTCAACACGGTAAGTTTCACACCTAACTGTTCCAGATGAAGCCGTGCAACCTCTTCATCAAGAAGTTTTGGCAACCGGTAAACTCCAACTTCATACTGCCTACTCCACAATTCGAGCTGCGCAAGTGTTTGGTTGGTAAACGAGTTACTCATCACAAATGATGGGTGACCTGTTGCGCAACCCAGATTAACAAGACGTCCTTCAGCGAGAAGAAAAATCGCATGACCATCGGGATAAACATATTTGTCAACCTGTGGTTTAATATTTATTTTGGTAATTCCATCCCATTTTTCCAGACGTGAAACCTGAATTTCATTGTCAAAATGGCCAATATTGCATACAATTGCCTGATCTTTCATCGCCGCCATATGTTCTGCGGTAATGACATCCAGATTACCTGTTGTAGTTACAAAGATATTCCCTTCACTAACGGCTTCCTCCATTGTTTTTACTTCGAAGCCCTCCATGGCAGCCTGCAATGCGCAAATCGGGTCAATTTCGGTAATAATCACTCGGGCTCCATAACCACGCATCGATCTTGCCGAACCTTTACCAACATCTCCGTATCCAGCTACAACCACTACCTTACCTGCAATCATTACATCAGTAGCTCTTTTAATCCCATCGGCCAGCGATTCACGACAACCATAAAGGTTATCAAATTTTGATTTTGTAACTGAATCGTTCACATTAAATGCAGGGAATAACAATTTTCCCTGTTCAACCATCTGATAGAGACGGTGAACTCCTGTTGTAGTCTCTTCAGATACCCCTTTGATCTCCTTTGCCTGACGTGTCCAGCGATCAGAATCAGCATTAAGTACCTGTTTCAGAATTTTATTTAATTCAATTTCATCCTCTGCGGCCACCTGCTCGTCAAGAATCGAACTGTTTTTCTCAGCTTCAACACCACGATGAATCATCATAGTTGCATCTCCACCATCATCCACAATCAGAGTAGGTCCGTTTCCATTGCCAAAATCCAGCGCACGCTCGGTACACCACCAATACTCGGACAGGGTCTCTCCTTTCCATGCAAACACCGGAATGCCTGCAGCTGCAATAGCGGCAGCTGCATGATCCTGAGTTGAAAAAATATTACAGCTGCACCATCTCACTGTTGCCCCTAATTCCACTAAAGTCTCAATAAGTACAGCAGTTTGAATGGTCATGTGCAATGATCCCATAATTCTTGCACCAGCAAGTGGTTTACTCGATCCATGTTTTTGACGTAAAGAGATCAACCCCGGCATCTCTTTTTCCGCAATTTCAATCTCCTTCCGACCAAAATCACCCAATGAAATATCTTTTACTTTAAAATCTTCTATTTGAGTACTCATATAATAATATATTAAACAATTAATTACAATCTATTTACATTGTAAATTCATTAGTGAGAATTTTCAATGAGTGAATTTTATCTATTTCAAGTTGAGCCTTTAAAAACGCTATCCCTTCAAATTTCTTTTCATCCCGGATTTTTTCAATAAAAAGTACGGTAATATCAGTATTGTATATATCCTTATTAAAGTTAAAAATATTAACTTCAATAGTTTTATGATCTGCATTGTCATTTACTGTTGGGCGCATCCCAATATTTAACATGCCTTTATAAAATGCGCCTCCACTTTGAACGATTACAGCATAAACGCCATCGCCAGGGACCAATTTATGGCAATCGTGGGTGTCGATATTGGCGGTCGGAAATCCGATTGTTTGCCCTAGTCTATTTCCTTCGACTACTTTACCTGACAAGGGGTACCGATAACCAAGAAAGTGGTTAGCCTTGCCAATATCGCCATCTGCAAGAGCGGCACGAATCTTAGTTGAACTTACAACCTTATTATTAACAACCAGCTGAGAAAGTTGTTCAACTTTAAAATTTAAAACCTGAGAGAGTGCCTCCAATGAATTAAAGTCCCCTTTTCGTCCTTGTCCGAACCGATGATCATATCCCACTACCAAACTGGAGATATTCATATCGCTGACCAATATCTTTTCGACGAATTCATTGTAAGGTAATTTGGAAAAAGCCTCGGTAAAAGGATAGATCACCAGATGATCAATTCCCATTTGTTCCATGAGGTGAATCTTTTCATTTTTGGTCGTTAACAGCCGCAGCGAATCCTCTTGTGGGGCAATGATAATTCGCGGATGGGGCTCAAATGTAAAGACAACTGATTCTCCGTCCGAAAGGGCACTTAGCTGTTTTAGTTCAGTGATGACCTCACGATGGCCCAAATGTACTCCGTCAAAGGTTCCGATAGTAACCACCGGATTTAAAGCCTTAAAATTATCTAAATTATAATGAATTTGCACGCAATTAAATTTTCAGGATGTAAAAATAGTCAAAATAAAATTGCGTAAAGTTCTTCAAAGCTAATATTTAAGATAAAAGACTTAAATACTCAAATGCTTGATAGGTTTTAACTAGGAATTTATACTTTTGTTGACTTTAAAACAAACTAAATCTTACATGATGATTAAAAGCCATGCAGATTTAAAAAATATTAACTATTTACATATTAGACTAATATCCCAACATTCATGAATAAGGCATATTACTTTTTAATTGTTATCTTACTACTGTCCGCATGCGGCAAACATACAAATTTCACAATATCCGGGAAATTAGATGGAGGGGCAGGAAAAACAGTATACCTCAACAAATTACTGATCAGCAATCAATTAGTGCCAGACTCGGTTAAGCTTAATAATTCAGGGGAATTTAAATTTAAAGGCAATGCATCATCTCCCACATTTTATCTTCTAATGCTTTCGAATGTAAGCTTTGTCACGTTATTGGTAGATTCCACCGAGAATGTCAGTGTTACAGGATCGTATAAGAATTTTACCCGCGATTATAAAGTTTCCGGATCTACAGGATCGGAAATGTTAAGAAATCTTGACAGCCGATTCTACAAGGCAAAGTTGCAGCTTGATTCATTAAGGTTACTCTATAATTCAGTACAGAATAATCCGGTTTACGCAACCCGGGTTGAAGTATTAAATTCACAATATAATGGGATAAGTACAGAACATTCGAACTATGTAACCTCATTTGTTAAAAAGAATCCCTTCTCCCTTGCCTCTGTTTATGCACTCTATCAGAAATGGGATGAAACAAATTTTGTGATCAATGACATCCAAGCGATGAAAACAGCAGCATCTGCTCTTTATTCGGTATACCCTAAAAATGAACAGGTTATTGCATTATATAATAACACCTTGCAATTTATCAAAGACGAACGAAATAAACAGTTAGTGAATGCCGTGAAAAATAACGCGGTTAATACTCCGAATATTGTTTTGCCCGATGCCGATGGACGGGCACGGGATCTATGGTCTTTACACGGAAAATATGTTTTGCTTCATTTTTGGTCCGCCAAAGATCGCACATCAAGAATTGTCAATCCTGTTTTGGCAGAACTCTATCAAAAATTCAAGAATCGTGGATTTGAGATCTTTATGGTTAGTGTTGACAATGATCGTGAGGCATGGATGGAGGCCATTGCAAGTGATAACCTAAGCTGCATAAATGTGGGAGATATGAAAGGTAGTTTTCAGGCAGCTACCAATTATAACATTCAGGAGCTCCCTTTCAATTATCTGATTGACAAGGAGGGTAATATTATTGCCCGGAACCTGCGGGGACCGGCACTGAACCAGACATTAAGCCAGATTTTCAAATAATTATAAGTCTCAATTATTTAAAATCTCGTGAAATAAGTGTGGCAAGATTACCTTTTGTTAAAATCGGTCGTCAAACAATAAAGAGTTGAAAAATTGCGCAATAGGTCTATCTTTGCCACCGATTAATATCTCAAAAATTTATTTACTGATAACTAGTTTTGGACCAACCAAAGAAAATATATTTTGCATCAGATGTTCATCTTGGGGCTGCTGCATTAAAGCATAGCCGCGAACGGGAACTGATTTTTGTGAGCTGGTTACACCGGGTTAAAAAAGATGCTGCGGAAATATATCTGCTGGGGGATATTTTTGATTTCTGGTTTGAATATCGTAAAGTTGCACCACAGGGTTTTGTACGTGTCCTGGGTGCGATTGCAGAGATTTGTGACAGCGGAATACCTGTTCATTTTTTTACTGGAAATCATGATGTTTGGGTTTTTGATTACCTCCCACGTGAAACAGGAATGATCATCCATCATGAACCCTTCGAAACTGTTCTGTTTGGTAAAAAATTCTTTCTTGCCCATGGTGATGATCTGGGAAAAACGGATAAAAAATACCAGCTTTTAACCAGGCTATTCCACAATAAATTCGCCCAATGGACATTTGCGAAGATTCATCCGGACTTATCATTCAGACTTGCCTTTTTCTGGTCGAAGAATAGCCGAATATCCAAAGGAATATATGGACCGGGCTTTTTAGGTGAGGACCGGGAACATCAGCTCATTTTTGCTAAAAAGAAACTCGAAAAGGAATACTTTGACTACTTTGTAGTAGGACACAGGCATATTGCACTTAATTATCAATTAACTCAGAACAGCAAAATTATTATCCTTGGAGACTGGTTTAAAATTTGCACCTATGGAGTTTGGGATGGAACCACCTTTGAATTGGAACAGATTATAAATGAAACGCTTACGAATAGTAAATAATGAATATGAATAAAAAAATTTATACCGTTATTGTCGGCACTGGATCATTTGTGCCAACGAGGGTTATCGCTAACGATTTTTTCCTGAATGCTGAATTTTATGATCCGGCTACAAATAAAAAATTTGAAACGCCGAATGCGGAAATCATCCGGAAATTTTTTGAAATTACCAATATTGAAGAACGCCGATATGCAAACGATGATCAGGTTACCAGTGACCTTGCTACCCTTGCAGCCCGTGATGCGATCGAAACTTCAGGTATAGACCCTGAGACCTTCGATTTTATTCTGGTAGCACATAATTTCGGAGATATGATCAATGGCCTTGTGCAGCCTGAAAATTGTCCGGCATTAGCCAATCGTGTTAAAACAAAACTTGGAATCAATAATCCGGCAGTATTAACAAATGATGTTATCTCCGGCTGCCCCGGATGGACCACTGCCATGATTATTGCAGATGCCTACATTAAAAGTGGTATTTTCAAACGCGGATTGGTCATTGGAGCTGACGTCTTATCCAGAGTTGCTGATCCTTACGATCGTGACAAAATGATATTTTCAGATGGAGCCGGTGCTGCTATCGTAGAGGGAATTGAAAGTGAAGTGCCAGTTGGTATATTATCACATTCATGCCGTTCAGACAATGACCATAATATGCTCAATATGGGAGATTCAGTAAATCAAAATATTCCAAAGAGTAACAAATATCTTAAAATGCTCGGTTCGAAAGTATATGTATATGCTTTAAGTAATGTTCCTGGCGTTGTCAAGGATAGTCTTGATAAGGCAAACCTTCATTTGGACGATATCAGTAAGGTTTTGATTCATCAGGCTAATGAAAAAATGGATGAAGCCATTCTAAGCCGTGTTTTTAAGCTTTATGGCAAACATGAATACGACAAAAACATAATGCCCATGACGATTCAGCATTTTGGAAACTCTTCAACAGCGACAGTTCCTACATTGCTAGATCTGGTTCTGAAAGATAAAATGGAAGATCACCAGATTTCAAAAGGTGATAATATTATCCTTACCTCAGTAGGTGCCGGGATGACGATCAATTCGATTGTTTATAAAATGCACGAATAAAAAAAACTGCACACTAAAAAAGGTCGTTTTCCAACTGAAAACGACCTTTTTTATATTCTATAATAATTTTTTTTCACCCTGCCTGCAATCTGATTGCACTTAATTTATCAATTTTTTCCATCGCAAATTCAGGAGTAATTACAACTTCCGTATTAGCCCCTGAAGGCATTTCGAACATTACATCCATGATCACCGTCTCGCAAATAGCGCGAAGGCCGCGAGCACCGAGTTTAAATTCGATTGCCTTATCTACAATAAGGTAAAGTGTCTCTTCAGGAAAAATGATTTTAATACCATCCATCTTAAACAATTTCTGATACTGCTTAATGATGGAATTTTTTGGTTCCGTAAGAATCCGTCTTAGTGCATCCCTTTCCAAGGGCTCAAGATAGGTCAGAACAGGCAACCGCCCTACAATTTCAGGGATAAGTCCAAATGAACGGAGATCCTGAGGGGAGACATATTGCAAAAGATTATTCCGATCGACATGGCCATTTTCCAGGCTAGCCTTATAACCCACGACCTTCGTATTAAGACGTAAACCGATCTTACGTTCTATCCCTTCAAAAGCACCTCCACAGATGAACAAAATGTTTTTTGTATCTACAGGAATCATTTTCTGCTCAGGATGCTTCCTCCCTCCCTGAGGTGGAACATTAACTACTGAACCTTCCAGAAGTTTAAGTAAACCCTGCTGAACCCCTTCACCTGAAACATCGCGGGTGATTGACGGATTATCACCTTTACGGGCAATCTTATCAATCTCGTCAATAAACACGATCCCGCGCTCGGCAGCCACAACATTATAATCTGCAACCTGAAGCAAACGGGTTAACAAGCTTTCAATATCTTCACCAACGTATCCTGCTTCTGTCAAAACAGTGGCATCAACAATAGTAAATGGAACGTGCAACATTTTCGCTATAGTCTTGGCCAGCAATGTCTTACCTGTACCGGTAGGGCCTACCAGTATAATATTTGATTTCTCAATTTCGGTACCTTCATCATCTGCGTGTTGATTCAACCTTTTGTAATGGTTATAAACAGCAACTGCCAACACTTTTTTGGCATCATCCTGACCAATGACATACTGATCAAGAAAATCTTTGATCTCCTTTGGTTTTTTTAATTCAACAGCCGTAAGATCAATATTCTTATTCTTTTTAAATTCCTCGTCGATTATGGCATGAGCCTGCTCGATACAGTTTTCACAAATGTGACCCTCCATACCGGCTATAAGAATACGTACATCTTTCTTATCTCTGCCACAAAACGAACACTTATCCATTTTTTTCATGCTGCAATTTAAGAGTTACCAATCCGGAAAATGGTTCCGAAATTATTTCCTGACACGAATGAGAATATCATCAATCATTCCGTATTCTTTTGCTTCCTCAGAGGTCATCCAGTAATCGCGGTCAGAATCCTGCTCAACCTTCTCAATGGATTGCCCTGAGTGAGTTGCAATAATCTGATACAATTCCTTTTTTAATTTCTCTATTTCGCGAGCAACAATCTGTATATCAGATGCCTGACCTTGAGCTCCTCCCATCGGTTGGTGAATCATGATTCTTGAATGTTTTAAGGCAGAGCGTTTGCCCGTTGTTCCGGCAGTCATAAGAACTGCAGCCATCGAGGCCGCCATACCTGTACAGATTGTAGCCACATCGCAGTTTATATACTGCATGGTGTCGTAGATGCCCAAACCTGCATGCACGGAACCTCCAGGTGAGTTAAAATAGATCTGTATATCCTTGCCTGGATCAGATGATTCCAGAAAAAGTAATTGAGCCTGAATAATATTAGCTACATAATCATCAATAGCTATTCCCAGAAAAATGATCCGGTCCATCATCAAACGGGAGAAGACATCCATCTGCGCAACATTTAATTGCCGTTCCTCGATAATTGTCGGGGAGATATAAGCATTTGAATAAATTGATTCATATTTGTATAAATTCAGGCTGCTAATGCCTAAATGTTTCGTCGCATATTTGCGGAATTCATCCCTATTTCCATTCATATTGCCATACTTTTAAAAAATGAAAAACTTTGCAAAAACAATTTGTTTACCTGAATTAAAAAGGTGTCTGATAAACAAATTGCTCTACAAAGTTATAAAAATACTACGATTACTTTGACCCGTAGTTTATTTTTCAAACAAATCGTCAAACTCTTTTTGTGTAACCTTCTTTAAATCAATTCCAGATTTCTCTTTGATAAGTTCAAGAACCTTATCTTCAACTTTCTTCTCTGCCATTTTCTGTTTTTGCTCTTTATTTTGAAGAATGGAGCTGGCATAGTTATCAAGATATTCGTCGGGAACATTTGACATACCATATTGCTGGAACTGCATACGAGCCATTTCACGAGCCATCTCTGTAATATCCGATTCTTCTATTCTTATTTCATTCTCCTTAACAAGTTTGCTCTTAATTAAGGTCCACTCCAGATCAGTTTTAAAATGACCAAACTCTCCTTCAATCTGCTCAGAAGTTACATTTTCGTTGGTTTCTACAAGCCATCTTTTAAGAAAATCCTCCGGTAATTTCATCGAAACAGCCTTAGTGAATACTTCCTTTGAATCAATTGAAAAACGGTAGTCGCTTGAATAAACAAGATTAGATTCAAGTTCAGTACGGACCTTTTCGCGTAACTCTTCACTGGATTTAACTTCAGTTTCTTCGCCGTAGATCTTTTTAAACAAGTTTTCATCAATCTGCGCAGCGACAAAAGTATTAATCGTATGAATGGTGAAGGTAAAGTCACCCGATACCGAATCAATCTCATCATCTTTTACCTTCAACAAATGGGCCACTTCATGATCATTCTGAAGGGCTGTCTTTGGATTGAATTTCAAAACATCCCCAACTTTTGCCCCAAGGAACATCGCCTTAACGGATTCGTCATGAATCAGCTGAACAGACATCTGCACATTGAGTGATGAAATACCACCATCTAAAATATTACCTGCTTCATCTACCTGAACGAAATCGCCAATTGTAGTCTCTTTTTCTCCAACTACATCTGCAGCAATATTTTCACCAAATCGATTGGTGTAACCCTGAATTTGATTATCAATTAATTGATCATCTATATCAATCTGATAATAAGGAATCTTCCCAATTGAATTAAAATTCACATTAATATCGGGGCTTAATCCAAGATCAAAAACAAATTCCATATCGGCACTACTATCGAAATCGATTTTGGACTGCTCTTTTAATGAGGGGAGTGGTTCTCCAAGTATATTAAGCTGTTCGTCAGCGATATATTTTGTAAGCTCACGGCTGATTAATTTATTTACTTCATCAGCCACAGCAGATTTTCCATACATTTTTTTTATCAGCCCTGCAGGGACCATTCCCTTGCGGAAACCGGGCATATTGGCCTTTTTGCGGTAATCTTTCAACGTTTCATTCACCGTTGCTTCGTAATCCTGCTTTTCAATAGCGATACTAACAACAACATTCAAATCATCAATACTTCTCTTTGAAATTCTCATACTTTTCTCCTTTTTGATCCTAATTACCTTCTGGTAGGTTTAAGGCTTACCTATCGTTCTAACTAAAAAACCGCCTTATTTCCATTTAACGGAAAAAGGCGGTTTATGGTTTTAATGTGCGGACGAAGGGACTCGAACCCCCACGCCTCTCGGCACCAGATCCTAAGTCTGGCGCGGCTACCAATTACGCCACGTCCGCATTTTTTAGCGCTGCAAATATAGTATTTTTTTGATTGGTAAATTCGCTTAGTAAAATAATATGAAATTATTCTTCAACTTTATCCTGCCCGACATCCGGCTTTTTAGCAATGGGTCTGCGCAACTCGAAATTCTGACCCAGGTATAATCTGCGAACCTCCTCATCTTCAGCCAATTCCTCTGCAGAGCCACTGTTTAAAATTCGTCCGTCGTACAATAAATAGGAGCGGTCGGTAATTGAAAGTGTTTCATGAACATTATGGTCGGTAATAAGAATTCCAATATTTTTATCCTTCAACCGGAAAACAATCTGCTGAATATCCTCCACTGCGATCGGATCAACGCCGGCAAATGGTTCGTCAAGCAAAATGAAAGCCGGATTAATTGCCAAACAACGGGCAATCTCTGTCCGCCGCCGCTCCCCTCCTGACAACTGGATTCCTTTACTTTTCCTGACCCGTTGAAGTCCGAACTCATCAAGCAGTGATTCAAGCTTCTCTTTTTGATATTCCTTAGTAAAGGTGGTCATTTCCAAAATTGAACGAATATTATCTTCAACACTCATTTGCCTGAATACTGATGCCTCCTGTGCAAGGTATCCAATCCCAAGCTGGGCTCTTTTATAAACAGGGAAAGATGTGATATCCTGATCATCCAGAAATATCTGACCACCATTCGCTTTAATTAAACCTACAATCATATAGAAAGAAGTGGTTTTACCCGCTCCGTTTGGACCTAATAAACCCACAATTTCACCTTGATTTAATTCCAGCGAAACTCCTTTTACGACAGTTCTGCTTCTGTAATTTTTAACTAAATTATCGGCTCTAAGCTTCATTATTTCAGAATATTTAATATTTAAGCTTCAAGAAGCTCATTGTCAACACGTTTTCGTTCGATTCGTTTTGCCAGGACAACACCCAATTCATAAAGTAAAATTAAGGGTGCCGAGACCAATAACATACTAAAAACATCGGGTGGGGTAATGATTGCTGCCAGTAGAAGGAGGAGTATATAGGCATGTCTTCTGTAGGTTTTTAAGAAACCAGAGCTAACAAGCCCTACTTTGGCTAAAAAGTAAATTACAATCGGGAGTTCAAAAACAACCCCACTGCCCAATATAATAGTTGTTACGGCACTTATATAAGAGTTCAAATTAATCTGGTTCACCACTTCAGCACTTACGCGGTAAGAGCCAAAAAAATGGGTGGAAAGGGGAACGATCAGATAATATCCAAATAGAATTCCGGTCAGAAATAATAAACTGCTGTAAAAAACTGCTCCAGTGGCATGTTTTCGCTCTTTTTCATAAAGAGCAGGTCTGATGAAGCGCCAAAATTCCCAGAATATATAAGGTATTGAAATAATTATTCCTCCAATCATGGCGATACTAAGATGGGTTGAGAACTGTCCTGCCATATCGTAATTAATAATACTAAAGGGCTGTGTATTAATTGCCAGATCTGGTGAATTAAACTTCTCTGCCACCCAGCCAAATACACGGTTGGTGATAAACGCGGGATATTTAGGTGCGAAAAGGATCTGATCCATAATGAATTTCACATTGATAAAAACAAGGATGGCCCCTATGATTACGGAAGCTGATATACGAACAAGGTGCCATCGCAACTCCTCCAGATGCTCAAGAAAGGACATCTCTTCATTGGATTTCTCTGACTTTTTTGCTTTACCTGAAAGTATTCCCTTTATGGACATGACTCTTTTATTGAAGATTATAGAATAACAATTTAATACTAAATTATGCCGCAAATATACGATTCTTTGACCCAATTTGAGAGTCTAAAACTGATTCTAAAATCATCCAATGTTAAATTTTCAAGATTTTATTTGAAGTTCTTGTTCCAGGCAATATAATTGATAACTTAGTGGGACAAAATCTAATTGATTTAGGATAGACATTGATGGATAATTATGATGGATAAAAAAACATTAAATGACCAGCTTCAAAAGTACTTTGGCTTTGATCGGTTCAAGGGGCAACAAGAAGAGGTAATTAACAGCATACTAGACAGAAACGACACTTTCGTTCTTATGCCAACGGGTGGAGGAAAGTCGCTGTGTTATCAACTTCCGGCACTGATGCAGGAGGGGACTGCCATTGTAATATCACCGCTGATTGCGTTAATGAAAAATCAGGTAGATGCGATCAGAAGTTTCAGTACGGAGGACGGGGTGGCTCATTTTCTGAATTCATCTCTCACCAAAACGGCGATTCAGAAAGTAAAGGAAGATATTTCAAGAGGTCATACCAAACTTTTGTATGTTGCGCCGGAGTCCCTTACTAAACTCGAGAACATCGATTTTCTCAAAGGGATTAAAATATCATTTTATGCTATTGATGAGGCACATTGCATATCGGAGTGGGGGCATGATTTCAGACCTGAATACCGAAGAATCCGACCTATAGTGAATGAAATCGGACAAGCTCCCATTATGGCCCTTACCGCCACAGCAACTCCCAAAGTACAACACGACATCCAGAAAAACCTGGGAATGCAGAACGCCCAGGTGTTTAAATCATCGTTTAACAGACCCAACTTATATTACGAAATACGCCCAAAAAATAAAGCTAAGGATCAAATAATAAGGATGATAAAGAGTAATCCCGGCAAATCAGGGATTATTTATTGCCTCAGCCGTAAAAAGGTTGAAGAGATTGCTGAATTACTCCAGGTCAACGGTATAAAGGCATTAGCATATCATGCCGGGATGGATTCTACCACCCGTTCGGCCAATCAGGATAAATTCCTCATGGAAGAATCGGATGTGATTGTCGCAACAATAGCCTTTGGAATGGGAATCGATAAACCCGATGTTCGTTTCGTGATCCATTATGATATTCCGAAGTCGCTGGAAGGGTATTACCAGGAAACCGGTCGTGCTGGCAGGGATGGTGGTGAGGGAAAATGCATTACCTTTTATAGTTATAAGGATATTCAAAAGCTTGAAAAATTTATGCAGGGGAAACCGGTCGCAGAACAGGAGATCGGCCAGCAACTTTTACTTGATACCGTAGCCTTTGCTGAGTCTTCATTGTGCCGCCGGACCATACTTCTGCACTATTTCGGCGAAAAATACGAAACGGAAAATTGTGGTTTTTGCGATAACTGCCTGAATCCTAAGGAACACATGGAGGGTAAGGATTTAGTAATTATGGCATTGAAATCTGTAGTAGAAGTCAAAGAGCAATGCAAAGGGGAAAATCTGGTAAATATTTTACTTGGAGTTGAAAACGCAACTGTAAAATCATTTTCACATAATACACTTGAAATCTTTGGCGAGGGGGATGAATATGAAGATAAAATCTGGAATGCCGTCTTCAGGCAAAGTATTATCGCCGGATTTCTTCACAAAGACATTGAAAATTACGGAGTACTTAAACTTACCGACGCCGGCAAGAATTTCTTAGCCCATCCCCATTCGTTCATGATTGTTAAGAATCATGATTATGAGTCGGCTGAGGAGAGTGATGACATTCCTGTTGGAGGACACGCTACGGGAGATCCTGAACTATTTGCTATTTTAAAAGATTTACGAAAGAAAGTAGCTACCAAGCAAAAGCTCCCTCCTTTTGTTATATTTCAGGATCCTTCGCTATCGGATATGTCAATTCAATATCCTACGACAATTGAAGAACTTCAAGGGATCATTGGGGTTGGCCAGGGAAAAGCTCAACGATACGGAAAACCTTTTGTCGAAGTAATCAAGCAATATGTCGAAGAGAAAGGGATTGAACGTGCTCAGGATATGGTTGTCCGTTCTGTCGCAAATAAATCCAAAAATAAAGTATATATCATTCAGAATATTGACCGCAAGTTAGCCCTGAATGAGATCGCCGAATCCAAAGGTATGAGCCTTGGAGAATTGCTTACAGAGCTTGAGGCTATTGTCAATTCCGGGACAAAAATCAATATTGATTATTATATTGAGGATGTTATGGATGAAGATCAGGTCGAAGATATCTACCGCTATTTCAGGGAAGATGCAGAAACCGATGCGATGGAGGAGGCTTTGGCTGAATTCGGGGATGATTACGAGGCGGAAGAGATCAGAATGGTTCGTATAAAATTTCTGGCTGAGATGGGTAATTAAAAGGCAGATAAGACTAAATGGATGATTAGATAGAATCAGACAGGGGAATCTTGATAAAAAAGCTGGTCTCAACATCTCGTATTGATTTGAACCAGATCTCCCCTTTAAAGTTCTCAATAATATTCTTCGCAATAGCAAGGCCTAAACCCATGCCGCTGGACTTTGTTGTAAAACTTGGCTCAAATAATTTATCCTGAAGTTCTGCCGGAATTCCAACTCCATTATCGACAATTGTAATATAAGCCCATCTTTCATCTTTGTAAAGCTGCACCTTTATAACGCCCGTCCTACCCCTGGGAATAGCCTGTATTCCGTTCTTAACCAGATTAATAATTGCTCTTCCCAGCTGATCCTTATCGGCGATGACTTTTATTGGTCCGTCAGACAATACGCTGAATGAGACTTTAATATTATTAATATTCTCGAAAAGCAGGAGAACATCCTTCAATTTATCCTCCAGATCAATTAACTGATCATTAACCATAGGCATCTTGGCAAAATCAGAAAATGAAGATGCAATCAGTGAAAGTGCATCAATCTGTTCCACCAGAGTCTTGCTAACACGGAGGAAATAGTCATCAAAATTCTCTGTGTTTTGTTCTTTAATACGTTGCAAATACTGAATACTCAATTTCATAGGAGTAAGTGGATTATTTATTTCATGGGCCACCTGACGCGCCATCTCCTGCCAGGCAGACTCCCGTTCCGAACGGGCAAGTAATTCCGCACTTTCAGCTAGCTCGTCCACCTTTTTATTATACTCTCTGGCTAGCCTTCCGATCTCATCCTCTCCCGAATATTCAATCTTCGCATTTGCCTTGCCTAGTTTTATTCCCTTCAGGTATTTTTCGATTTGAAGTAATGGGGCCGTTAATTTATGACTAATTATCAAAGCCATAATTAAGCTTATCAAGATCAGAAATATGTATAAATTTGAAAAAGCCACGATGAAATCTGAAACCTGTTTTTCAAAATCATCATGCCCGGTAAAATACGGAACATTCACATAACCGATAAGTTTATTATTTTGATTGTAAATAGGGGAATATGCAGAGAAGAAATTCATGACGCCAAGATTCTCATCATGCAAAAAAAGAGTTTTATCTTCCATTGAAATCGCCTTAAAAGCAGAAGGGTCGATATAACGCGACATCAGGCCCCGTTCATAAATCTCACTTCTTGAAGTTGCAAACAGACTGCCATTTAGGTCATAGAGATTAATATCTGCTCTGATTATATCGGAAAGGACAATAAGTTGCTCATTCATAAAATCGAGCATTGGAGTATTTAACTCAGCCTCCTGCCCGATACGCATACTTAATTCAGAAGTTACGGAGAGCAATTTATCATTTAGACTGTCTTTGACCGAATTGAGTAATTTATTCGAATTATAAACCATTAAACCCAGTCCAATAATGATTAAAATACCTAACAGCGAAAGGATTAATGTCAACTGAATCTTTTCTCTGAAATCCAGCTTTCTGCTTCTGCCCCTGGGGTTTTTGCCATTAAATATCAAGATTATAAACCCAAGTATAAAAAACATCAGAAACAAATATGGGAATGTACTAATTCGTTCATAAAGATTCATCTCAGGAAAACTTGCTATGACATAGTTATTACCATTTCGATGATAAGCGCAATGGCGATACCCGTTTTTTAAAAAGTGCGTATATTCCTCATTCAATGGAATATCAGAAGGAAGTTTCATACTATAAGGATACTCCCCCCCCCTGTCAACAAGCTTGCCATCAAAATATTTGGCATAGCTGAAATCACCATCCTGACTCTCCCTTGAGCTGTGCTCATCGAGTAAAAGTTCCGGGTAACCTTTCCCGTCGGGTATCACCTTCGAATTTAACTCAATAAATATTTCAACAGGGACTTTCATTGAATTTACCACATCCAGTTCTCCCAGGTAGGAAATTCGTCCATTTACCCGATCCATGAAATAAAAATTACTTCCAGATACAACCATCCCCTTCGATTCTCTGAGATTATTAAAAAAGCCAACACAAGGGTAATGCCGCTTCTCATCAGTAATATAGACACTATCATTAGGATTGCATACCGTTATCTGTAAATTATAATTCCGCCAGAACCCGGTAAAATAATTATTCTGGAAATACAATTCCAGTGTTTTGTAGGGGGGAAACAAATGAGCTTGAATTACAGTGTCTTTTTGGAGTTTGCTATCAAGTTCGGTAAGGAAAATCTCTGCCCCGGAATCCCTTTCAGAACTGAGCTTTACTGCCCTCATATCCAGTATCTTATAGATTTTCCCCTGAATTAACTCATGGGTATATATATTTATGTAACTTGCAACAACTACCGAGATAATTAACAGCGATGTATATTTATATTCCTTTATTTTAGCCACTTCTAATTGGGTAATAACGGCGATTACCAGAAGATAAAATATAAAAGGGGTCCAGTCAATAAGGATCAATGTGAGGGACACAATCGCTCCTGCAATAATGCCGCAGACTATTAATGCCAGAATGAATTTCATTCCACCAAATTCCTTAAAATAGTCTTTCCGCAGATTCCAGATAATAATAACAAAACCTAGCATTTGAATCGTTATTCCAACAAATGCGTAAAAATTGATTGCAGAGAATTTTAAATCTTTAAAAAATTCAAGGGAAATGTTGGAGTTTAACAATAAAATTTTCAACAATGCGACTGAAAACGAGAAATAAAAGGCTGCAAACAGGAATGCCGCAATTTTCCAGTATCTTTTTCTCTTGTGTTGTTGTTTCAAATCATTCACACTAAAAAAAGATTGAGCGAAATGGAACATAAGGATACAAAGGAGAATAAATTCACCTAATGAAGCAAGCCAGCTCCGATATGCAAAATCACCCGGAGCAAAAAGATTTGTCTGAACCATTAACCCAGGCAAACGAAGGGTGCATATCGTGATATAAATAAATGCACAGATGATTAGTGAAATAACCAATTTAAAACCGGGAGTTAACCGTCGACTATGTTTCAGCCAGATATTAAATTGGGCCAAAACAAGGAGAATAACCATAAAGATCAATAATGCGGGGATATTTGAATTACCTTCCGATCGAATTGACTCACTATTTTTCACAAGTGAGAAGAGTTGATCTCCATTGCGACGGACAATGTTTAATCCTCCGGGGTTTGATGTTGTATTTACGACATAATCGTCGGACAACTTAAAATCGTTCTGAAATGCACTTTTGATATAGCGATTATGATAAGGAAACTCACGTTTAATTAGGATAAACCCACGAACAGTAAAGATTCCGGCCTTTTGTGAATGCTGATAATACCAGCCGGTTGGCAAATGAATTAACCCTTCGGCATTGGAAACCCTAATGTTTTCGGATGGAAATGCAATTGAAGAGGATGACCAGAAATTCAATCCCCTTTCACTTAAAACGGCTATTTCAATACCCTCTTTACTCTTTTGGCCGAATTGAAGAAGCGACCAATCAGTCGAAACGTTAGGATTGGCAGCTAGACAATCAGCGATGGCTTTAATCAAATGATCTACACTCTGCTCTTTTTTCTCCAGAATCTCGTATACGCGGGATGATTCGTTTTCACGATTGTTCTCCTTAGAAAGGAATAACTCACAACACAACAAAACCAATACAATTGGTATCGCAACACAGAGATAGGTATATTTAGCCCACAATTGTTTCATCTGGAAATAAGTGATTTTTCCAATACCCCTATTGGAATTAGGACTGAGGAACCCGGACATAAATAATAACTGTTATTCATGATGATAAGGTTCATTTTTAATTATTGTCATTGCCCGATAAACCTGTTCTACAAAAATCAATCGAACCATTTGATGAGAGTATGTCAATTGTGATAAAGAAATTTTAAAGTCAGCGCGCTGATAAACCAATTTTGAAAATCCATAGGGTCCGCCTATCACGAAGACGATCTGTCGTATTCCGGCTATCATTCTTTTTTCAATCCATTTTGAAAATCCAGCAGAAGTGAATTCTGTGCCCCGTTCGTCCAACAGAATTACATAATCAGCCGTTTGAACCAGGTTAAGAATCAATTGACCCTCCTTCTCTTTCTGAAGTTCAAGAGAAAGGGTGCTGCGATTTTTGAGATCAGGGATAACTCTGGTCTCAAATGGTATGTAAAAAGAGAGCCGTCTCACATAGTCGTCTATCCCCTCTTTAATATAGTTCTTATCGGTATTTCCGATTGTCAGTAAAAGTATCTTCATCTGAATACAATATTAAGTTAGATAAACAGGAGATCCAATTATTTTGATGCAATTTTTTGATCCCATCCATTTTTAATAATAAAACTGTATCTTTATTCAATTAAAATATTCCTATGATGCCTATCGGAATATTTGCATGGTTCTTAAAGATTAATTGCAAAAAATTTCATTGAGATGAGACTTAAATCGGGTATTATCATATTTTTCACATTTTGGCTTATGCTCAACCCCTGTATTTCGTTTGGCCAAATCCCGCAGCAGATTATTGCCGGATTGAAAGTTGGTGATTCTAAAGTCGTTGCATCCCATTTTTATGAAAATATTGAACTTGTTGTTATTGATCGTGAATTAGTTTGCTCGCAGGCACAGGGGGAACAAATTCTCAAAGATTTTTTTCTTCACTATAAACCAACCGATTTTAAAATCACCCACCAGGGAGGTGAAGATTCCTCCTATGCAATAGGTAAGTTGCAAACCTCGGGTGGTAATTTTAGAGTTTATTTTCTTTTAAAATCAAAAGTTGGTAAAGCTCAGATTGTTCAATTAAGGATTGACAAGGATTAGTTTTAACAGATATTTTAGTTTCAATGTCAATTTGGACAGTTTTAAAAAGATTTTTCGCCAGGCGTGCCGAAGCTTTTACTCAAAGAGCCAGGTTGATAAGGCTTCCATTTTTTGATGGAATGCCGCTTTACGATGTTGCCCTTTTTTTCTGGAGAGGGATTGTAGACGGTGCAATTTCAACAAGAGCCTCAGCAATAGCTTTTAATTTTATTCTGGCAATTTTCCCTGCGATTATCTTCGTATTTACGTTGATTCCATATATCCCAATCGCCCATTTTCAACAACAGTTATTAA
Organism: Prolixibacteraceae bacterium; assembly: GCA_947475715.1. Lineage (GTDB taxonomy): Bacteria > Bacteroidota > Bacteroidia > Bacteroidales > Prolixibacteraceae > JAAFHB01. The sequence goes on along the minus strand of CANJNY010000043.1, from coordinate 5,014 downwards.
TACTTCTTCAGAGTATTCTTCCGCACAATGCCTTTCTTGCCATAGAGGGTACAATACAGAATATTATTACACAACCTCGCGGAGGATTACTCTCCTTCGGATTTATCGCTGCATTTTTATTTTCGACCAATGGTATTGTTTCGGTAATCACTGCTTTTAACGGGACTATTCACGCCATTGAAACCCGAACATGGATTAATCAGCGATTTGTGGCATTAATTTTGGCAATTATCCTTACCTCTTTAACAACTTTCAGTGTTGCATTGATCACCTTGAGTCAAACATTGATAAAATTCCTGGTGAAAAGCGGCTTTCTCCAATCCAATTTAACCTATTATCTTTTGCTTGGTGGTAAATGGCTTATCATATGTCTCTTATTTTTCTTTACCTATGCCTTTCTTTTTTACCTGGCGCCAGCCAGAAAAACCAAATTCAGGTTTATTTCAGCAGGTGGAACATTGGCCACCATTCTCACAATAATTACAACTATCGGATTCTCCTATTACATCAATAATTTTGGACAGTATAATACCCTCTATGGTTCAATCGGTACGCTGGTTGTTGTAATGCTGTCGTTCTATTTTAATTCATTGATATTGCTGATCGGGTTCGAACTCAATGTAAGTATCTGGCGGGCCCGCCGAAAAAATGCGGATATCCCATTTGAACCATAATACATAGGGTCGAACCAAGGCGAATACAAAAAGTTACAGATGTAAACGCAAAGGCAAATTATAAATAATAAGCCTTAATCGCCATTTGCAGTTCCAATATGAATTGTCTTATTTGGAGTAATCGCCTTTTACCTGTTTAACAGGTTCACCTCTTATAAAACCAGGAATAAAAATCTCGGTCCGTCTGTTCTCGCGATGTTCGGTTGGAGTACATTTATGGGTAAGCGTACTCTTGTAAATCAGCTGCGATTTACCATATCCTATTGCCTCGATCCTCGATTGATCAATCCCTTTTGAAATAATATAATTAACAGCAGATTCGGCACGTCTTTGTGATAATTTCAGGTTGTAGGGGACCGAACCCCGTTCATCGGTATGCGAGCCAAGTTCCACCTTCATTCCCGGATTCTCCTTCATAAGTGCTACAAGTTTATCAAGTTCTTCACCTGATTCAGGAAGGATATCCCACTTATCGAAATCGTAATAAATATTTCGTAATACAATTTTCTCCCCTACAATCAAATCAAGGAATATAGTATCCTTCAAAACTGAACCTTGCCTGGGTGCTCCAATGTTAACCAACTTATGGTTATCTCTATATCCGAATGCAGAAGCTTTAACGTCACATGCCGAATTCTTACTAAATCGTTGTGAAACCATCCCGTCGGTAGCGGTTTTAGAACTTTTGAGATTACAAAAATCAACAGCCGCTCCAGTAATTGGTTTCCAGTTTTTTGAATCTAATACAAAAATCTCAAGCAAGAAATCCATGTATTTATCAAAGGTAAGTTTATAAATATCATCATTCCCGGTACCCGGTCTGTTTGATGTCATGAACCCATATTCCACGTTTTCGGGTAAGCTCATTCCAAAATCATCAAACGTTCCATTTATTGGTTCCGGAAAACGGACAACCTCACTATATTGCTTATTCATGTTTTGATAGAATAAATCAAATCCCCCCAAGCTCCCATGACCGGTGGAAGCCAAAATCAAATAACGGCCAGAATAGCTACTTCCGGTTATAAAAGGGAATTCATCCTTTCCGCTGGTATTGACTGTTGATCCCAGATTTACAGGTTGAGTCCATCTATTTTTTTTTCGGACAGAATAATAAAGATCAGTTTCTCCATACCCACCTGGCATATCGCTTGCGAAAAACAAGGTATCCCCGGATTCATTGATAGCCGGATGACCAATTGAAAATTTAGGATTGTTATAAGGAAATTCGTCTATTATTGTCCACTGTCCATTTAGTCTTTTTGCTATTACAATCCGTAGCTTAACATCCTCATTTTTAAATGGTTTATATACAACATCCGGATCCACATAATTAGACTGGGTAATAAATAACTCGTTTGTTTTTGCACACCATGAAACAGGTCCATCATGAAACCGCGTAATAAATTCCGCCAAAGCCTGACGAGTGCCAACAACATCCCCCGAATCGTCAATTCGGGCATCATAAAGATCATAGAATTCGTTTTTGATCAGTTCATTGTCTGGCTTAGTGATTAATTCATCCCGATAGGATGTGAAATAGATAAAACTATCAATTACGGCAGGTCCAAAATCACTTTTAACGGTGTTAATAGGGAGTTCCGACATCTTTACCGAAATTTGATCGAACATATCCTTTTTTACGGTCTGAGCATTAATGGTCAAAAAAGGGAGAAATATGCAGGCAATGACGAATGGCTTTTTCATGGACTTTATCGATTTAATAAATTTTGAAAATTAGAAATATCGTGGAGAGGCAAATCTCTTTTTTGTAAAAGCAATTTCATAAGAAATCATCAATTCATGTACTCCAACGTGATAATATTTCATGTCAGTCAAGGTAAAATCATAGGCATAACCCACTCGCAATCTACTGCTTATAATCCATTGTGCAATAACACCTACGGCATCGCCTGACCGGTAAATTCCACCAATCCAGAATTTATCAGCAAGTAAAAAATTGGCTGAAAGATCGTATTGAAAAGGACTTCCAGCAGCTGCTTTAGTCATAAAAGTTGGTTTAAACTTTATTCTGTCAGATAAATCAAACACGATACCTCCCAGCAGATAATACTCTCGAGTTTCAGACATTCTGGAAAAGTTTACTGTATTTTCCTTGATCTTATTCTGAAAAAGTTTAGGAGTAGAAAGGCTTAAATAGTACTTTGGAGAGGATAGAAATAAGCCGAAGCCGACATTGGGCATAAACTTATTATCGATTGCCCCTAATAAAACAGGGTCAGGGATATTATCCTGGAATGGCCTTAAACTGGCCAGATCATTATTATAGTTGGTGAACCCACCTTTTAATCCGAAACGTAATGATGTTGGATCACTTAATTTAATACGGTAAGAATAGTCCAGATTTAAAATAATTCTGCGCTCAGATCCGAGTTGATCCAATATCACATCTAATCCAACGCCAACATTCTGAGAAATTACCGGTGTTTGAAATGAAAAGGTTTGCGTTGTGGGATGACCAGTGATTCCAACCCATTGGTTACGGCTCAAGGCTGTAAAACCCATGGTTTGCCAGCTTCCAACATAAGCAGGATTAATCGTCTGCATATTAAAAATATACTGGGAATAAATCGGATCCTGCTGACCAATAACATGCATTGGTCCGCTTATCATCAGCAGTGCGAATACTGCTTTTTTTACATTATCCAGGATTTTCATATTGGCCGTATTGAAATATTTTACCTAATTTATTACGCATTTTTTCCATTGGCAAATAATATAATTACCTGCCAAGGAAGACAAAGCCGGTATATACTTTTCCATTACTTAGTTTAAGGATATAATAGTATGTGCCAATTGGCAGTTCATTACCCATAAAATTCCAGCTATTCTCAGAACGACCATTCCAAAATGCCTTTTCCTTACTTCCCCAATAGTCGACATTGCCATAATGATCCTTTTTGTATAGCAAATTGCCGTTACGATTGAATATCTCGATTTCTGCGTTCGTATAATTATACAAGCAATCGATTTCAAAATAGTCATGTATTCCATCAGCGTTCGGGGTAAAAACATTCGGGATAAAAATTACACAGGTTTCATCCACAGAAAGGACTACCTGCACTTCAACAACAACAATGTAAGATTTAACGCAACCCAAGGCATCTGTAACAGTTGCTGCATAAGTACCACTTGAAAGATCAGAAAGATCTTCATTATTGGCAATAAAATTGTTTGGACCACTCCAGGAATAATTGAACGGAGCTGTCCCTCCTGATACTGTAAGATCTATTGAACCTCCGGTAACACTCAGGATAATTGTTCCATCAATGCTCATTATACGCGTTTCAGGAACCGAAGTTGCACCAAGATCTAAAAGCGATGATGACTCATTAATAATGATTGATTTCATGGCAGTTAAGCCATTAACATCGGTCACTTTTATATTATAAATACCACCTGATAAATTAATCAGATCTTTTGTACTTGCGGCAAAACTTCCCGGTCCTGTCCATTCAAATGTGTAAGGGGATACTCCGCAAGAAACAGATAAAATAATTTTTCCATCTTTATTTCCTGTACAGGTAACAGAAGTAGTTACTCCCTCGAGGATGATTTGTGGAGGTGTGATAATAACATCCGCAGAAGCAAGAGAAGTACATCCAAAACTGTTGGTTACAGTATACCTGTATGTTCCAGAATTTAATCCCCCGATCGTAGAGAATTCGGTGGATCCGGATACTCCTCCAGGATTAACAGTCCATAATCCTGCCGGCAAATTACCCAGAATTACACTCCCTGTAGGCGAATTACAAGTAGGTTGTGTGATTGTACCAATCACTGGTGCTGAAGGTGTCAAAGGTGATTCTATTATTACAAAGGTAGCGGCCGAAGAAATGCAGCCCAAACTATTTGTGACGGTTACATCATATAAGCCATGAACTAATCCGCTAAACAGACCTGTCCCGTTGGTTACAGAAGCTGATATAGGGGCGGTCCCGGTAAGGGTATACGTGATACCGGTTCCAGGCGCAGGCGAGGTAACCGTAATGGTTCCGGTGGCAACCGTACAGGTCGGCTGGATTAATGTGGCAGCCGGAGCCGCAGGGGTGTCAGGCTGTGCTGTTATCGTTGCAGCAGTGGCTGACGAGGTACATCCGGCACCATTGGTCGTGATAATAGCATAAACACCAGGGGTAACGCCTGCAAACAGACCTGTCCCGTTGGTTACAGAAGCTGATACAGGGGCGGTCCCGGTAAGGGTATACGTGATACCGGTTCCAGGGGCAGGCGAGGTAACCGTAATGGTTCCGGTGGCAACCGTACAGGTCGGCTGGATTAATGCGGCAGCCGGAGCAGCAGGGGTGTCCGGAGATGCT